>DMDI01000245.1 GCA_003445555.1 Desulfotomaculum sp.
AAGGAGATATGGGTTTATTGGGAGAAATGCTTGAGTTTAAAGGAATATGGTTAACTGAGCCGGAACGCGGGATAGTTAATGTATTTTGTCATCCTGATAAGATATTTTATTTAGAAGTGACCACTGCTGAAGCCCCGGTTAAAAGACCCGGCCGCAGAAATAAGGTTACTCCTTTAAGATGTATTGACACACCGCCCAACAATAACCCATAAACCAAAAAACACAAAAACACAAAAGGCAACCGTAAAAAGGGGGCCTTTTGTGTTTTAATAAGCTTAAAATTGCAATACTTTTTGCTAATAACCCAAACTGGCCAAAATTTCCGGGTTATGCTCTCCCAATTTAGGGGCCGTTTTTATTTTTTCCGGTTCTATTTTAGTAAATTTAACCGGAAAAGCAACTAGCGGGATATTATTAAAATAGTAAATAAGATTTTTTGAGCTTATTTGGGGGTCGTGGTCAAGTTCTTCAAAAAAATTTACCGGACTGCAAGGAATGTCGGCGTTTTTCAACAGAATCATCCACTCATCTCTATTTTTTTCCATAAAATATTTACTTAAAATATTATTAAGTTCATTCGCGTGTTCGTTTCTTTCCGACCAACTCCGGTATTCTTCCTTTTGGGCCAAATCTTCCCGCTCCAGTAAGCGACATAAGTTATTCCAAAAAATGTCTTCCACACAGGCAACGGCTAAATACCTTCCGTCTTTAGTTTGAAACGCTCCATAAGCTCCCCGGCTCATAAATTTTTCTTTTGCCGGTTTACCCCGGCTGAAATATTCTCCTAGCCGCGGCCCGGCCCAGGCCAAAAGACAATCGGCCATGCCGACGTCAAGATAATCCCCCTGGCCAGACTTTTCCCTGGCCAGCATAGAAACGGTAATGCTTAGAGCAGCGTACATACTGGTGCATAAATCGGCAACCTGTACTCCTCCCCAAGGAGCGGGAGGGCCTTGAGGGTCTCCGCTGATGCTCAAAACCCCGCTTACCCCTAAATAATTTACGTCATGTCCCGGTAAAGATGCATAAGGCCCACTTTGTCCGTACCCGGAAATAGAACAGTAAACTATTTTTTCGTTAAAAGTTCTTACCTTTTCATACCCGAAACCCAATTTTTCCGCCACCCCTGGCCTGAAACCTTCTACAAGAACATCACTTTGTTTAATTAAGTTGATTAGAACATTTTTTGCTTTATCATCCTTCAGGTTCAGGCATAAACTTTTTTTATTTCTGTTTATAGATTCAAAAGACCCTGGCATAATTTCCCTCATGGGATCTCCCAGGGGAGGTCTTTCTACTTTAATTACCTCAGCCCCTAAATCAGCTAGAATCAGGGTGCAAAAAGGTCCCGGCAGTAAATTGGCTAGCTCAATCACTTTTACTCCGGCTAACGGTAACATGAGTGGCCAACTCCCTCTTTTTAAAGTAGGGGCTTTAGATTTTTTGCCCCTGCCGCCGTTTATTTAAAAGCGGAGATACCCAGTGCATCGCGTCCAATAATTAAACGTTGTATTTCGTTAGTTCCTTCGGCTATCGTAAAATGACGAATATCACGGTAATACCGTTCAACGAGAAATTCACGTGAATATCCGTAACCTCCATGGATTTGCATGGCCTTTTCCGCCACTTGCAAGACCTTTTCCGTGGCAAACAATTTGGCCATGGAAGCTTCTCTTTGGCAGGGCAATTCTTTGTCTAAGAGATAAGCGGCTTGTAAGCCAAGTAAGCGCATGGATGAAGTTAAGGTTAGCATATCAGCAATGTGGGCTTGAATAAGCTGGAAACTGCCAATTGGCCGGCCAAACTGAATACGTTCCTTAGCGTACTTTATCGAAGTATCAACACAGGCCTGGGCCACGCCAGTACAAATAAAAGCTACCAGTGCCCGGGCAAAATTTAACATCTTTCCGGCCAGTTTAAGACCCTGACCAACCTCACCTAAAACATTTTCTTTTGGTACTAAACTATCTTCAAAAAACAATTCTGCCGTAGGGCAACTATGCATACCCATTTTTTCAATTGGCTTGGCTTTATAGGTTGTTTCCGTATAGTCAACAATAAAAGCGGTAATCCCTTTGCCTCCCTTGGTTTTATCTGTTTGGGCGAATAAAATACCCATGTCTGCTTCCATGCCGTTAGTAATAAATGTTTTGGTGCCGTTTAAAACCCAATGGTTTTCTTTTAGAACCGCGGTCATTTCAATACTTGAAGTATCAGAGCCGACATTTGGTTCGGTTAGAGCAAAAAAACCGATTTTATCCGCTTTTAATAAAGGTTCAATAAATTTTTCTTTTTGTTTTTCAGTTCCAGACTCGTAGATGTGGGTTAAAATCATGTTAGAAGTACTAACCGCCGCCCGTAAAGAAGGCCAAACCCGCGACAATTCTTCAATCATTAGAAAATAAGTGATGTGATCAAGATTACCGCCTCCAATTTCTTCAGGAAGAAGGCCGCCAATATAACCAAAAGGAAGCACTTTTTTTATGATTTCTTTAGTAATGGGAATAGATTTAATTTCATATTCTTCCACTATAGGTTGAATTTCTTTTTCCAGAAACCTTCGAATATTAGTTTTTAACATTTTTTGCTCTTCGTTTAAGTCAAAATCCATATTTCCCCTCCTTATTAAGAAGATTCTTAAATAATATAGGAACGTTAAATCTAACGTCTTTACGCGGTTAAAACTAGCACTTGAAAATTGTTACGGCACTATTTGGACCGGCGCCCATAGCGTGAGCCAGACCAACTTTGGCGTCCTTAACCTGTCTTGGGCCGGCTTGCCCTCTCAACTGCAAAACAATTTCGTATATTTGCCCGCCAGCAGTAGCCCCTAAGGGATGCCCCCTAGACATGAGTCCGCCGTCTGTGTTTACCGGAATCCTCCCGTTTAAGTCAAATACCCCTTCCCGCAGTAAGTGGGGGGCTTCTCCCGGCTTACAAAAACCAAGTTCTTCAAGGTCCCACAGTTCGGCTGGAGCCATGGTATCATACGCCTGCACTACGTCAATATTCTCCGGACCGCAATCGGCGATTTCATAGGCTTGTTTGGCTGAAAGCTCTGTTAGAGACATGGCCGCCGGATACTTAAGGCTGGGGGTAAGGTCAGCCGGGGGGTATCCTTCCCCATAGACACCCGAGGTGAGAGTTGAAGCGGCCACCGTAACGGCTTTATGTTTTGATTTAAGCTTGTTTTTACTGCAAAGGATAAAAGCTGCCGCTCCGTCGGCTAAGGGGCAGCAGTGCAGTAAGCGCAAAGGTGTGGCGACCAGGCGTGAATTCAAGACTTCTTCTAAAGTAACTGGTTTTTGAAAGCGAGCGTTTGGATTTAAAGTTCCGTGACGGCGATTTTTTACGGTTACCATGGAAAAGTCTTCTATCGTGGCTCCCGTTTTTTCCATGTATTGAACGGCAATATTGGCGTAATTGGCCGGTTGAACATTAAAGCCCAATTTTAATTCCCAGGGACGAAAAGCCGTGCTGGGTATGGGGCCGCGCGGCATTTTTTCCATCCCCACGGCAAGAACAATATCGTAGATTTCAGCGGCTACCGTTTGATAAGCAAGCCTGAACGCTGAAGCGCAACTGGAACAGGCGTTTTCCACGTTAACAATAGGGATACCGGTCAATCCTATTTCTTTAATTGCCTGGTGACCAGAACCTGTTCCCTGATATACGCTGCCGCAAAAGGCGGCTTGAATATCTTTCCATTCCATTCCCGCGTCTTTTAGAGCGTTTAATATGGCCTCGCTTCCAAAATCAAACCACTCGGCATTTTCGTAAAAACCCCATTTAGTAACACCTATTCCGCCTACTGCAACTTCTCTCATTTCGTTTAACGGTTTCACGGCTTAAGACCTCCTATCTTGCTTAACTGTACTTATTTCTGCTCTTTTAACGGCTTAAATTTATAAGTTACAAATTCATCGCCTTCCGCATTTTCGTAAAGTTTTTCAATAACCATTTCCACATCCCCGTCTATTTCTAAATTGTTAAAATTACCGGTAAACTGCGTTTCTACTCTTACTCCTTCCGGTAAATCTACGTAACCGTAGGCATAAGGCACCGGACCATGATAAAATCCCCCGGCCGGCGGCTGCAGGACTATAGTAAAGCTGGCAATTTTACCCTGCCGGCTTAATTCCACCTCTTCTAAGGTTTTTTGTTGGCAATGAATACAAAGCCCCTTTTCTTTTTTAGGAAAATAAAGTTCATTACAATTAATGCATCTACTACCAATTAAATGCGGCTTTTCATCTGGGGATGCAGGCAAGGTATACAATCCTTCAGTAAGAGGTATTATCCTTTTTTCACCATTATTCATTGTCTCATCTCCCCTTATGTAAAATTAACTTCTTTTAACTATGTCAGTAGGGGCGTTAAATTTAACGTCCTTACCTTTAACCAAAACGGCCTCCGGTCACGTGCAACACGTCTCCCGTTATATACGACGCTTCATCGGAGGCAAAAAACATTATGGCATTAGCCACATCCTCCGGGTATCCAATGCGGGGAAGGGGAGTTTCTTTGGCTGCTTTTTCTTTAATCATTTCATACTTAGGATGAGCTCTTAACATTTCAGTTTCGGTAAGGCCCGGTGCCACTGCGTTTACATTAATGGAATATCTTCCTAATTCTTTGGCCAAAGCCCTGGTAAGACCAATAATACCGGCTTTAGCCGAGGAGTAATTAGCCTGCCCCGGATTGCCAAGGTGGGCGCGGGAAGAAATGTTTATAATTTTGCCGTAATTTTGGCTGACCATATAAGGGGTTACGTATTTAGAGCAAAGAAAAGCTCCTTTAAGACAAGTATCTACCACCAAATCCCAATCTTCCTCGGTCATTTTTTTTAGCAGCAGGTCTTTTACCACACCAGCATTATTTACCAAAATATGAATTGTTCCAAAAGCATTTATAATATTAGTTACAATTTTTTGAACATCTTCTGTTTTAGTAATATCCCCAACTTGATAAACAGCCTGTCCCCCTTGCTTATTTATTTCCTCACAAGTAGTCCGGGCAAATTCTTCATTAATATCACAGATAGCAACCTTCGCTCCTTCTTGAGCAAACCTTTGAGCGGTAACCTTGCCAATACCCCTGCCTGCTCCGGTAATTAAAACTACCCTATCCTTAAAGCGCATTTTACTCCCTCCCCGAATATTTATAATTTTAAAATTTTAAAAATTGAGGCTTTTTCAGCTAAAAAAACTTATCTTTTTACGTTGGGCGGTACCTCCATTCCTTCGCTTTTTAAAACTTCAAAAGCTGAAAACGGAGGATTAACATGTAAGTTGAGCGCATTTTCCCGGAAAACTTTTTTCTTGGTTTCTTCTGTCCAGACATCCGGCATTATTTTGTTAAAAGTACTAAACCACTGGGCCATGCCTACAAACGGGTAATCAGTGCCAAAAATTATTTTATTTTGGTAAAAAGGAGTATTGGCGGCTTGAATTATATCCCGGGGGATAATACGGGGCGAGGCTCCGGAAAGGTCAAGATAAACGTTAGGATGACGGAAAACCAGCGACATAGCCTGGTCTTGCCAGCCTCCAATGCCAAAATGCAAAAGCACTAATTTTAGCGTTGGAAAATCTACCGCTACATCATCATAATAAATAGGCATGGTATGCTTAATTTTGGTAAAGTATAAACCGGTTGTTCCGGTGTGACTTTGGACCGGCACTCCTAATTCAACACACTTTTCGTAAATGGGATAAAAGTATTTCTCGTCATTGGGGAACACTCCTATTGCGGCGGGATGAAATTTCAGACCTTTAAACTTTAGCTCTTTAACGCACCGCTCTACTTCTTCAACCGCGTCCGGGCGTCTAGGATCTACTGAGCCGTAACCAATTAAGCGATCAGGGTATTGCTGTACCATATGGGCAATGTCATCATTAGTTTGGGCTTTAACTTTAAATGCCCAGTGGTCGCTAGCTGAAGTATCCAGGGACATGATCACGGCTTTTTCAATGTTGGCTTCGTCCATGTGTTTAATTAAGTCGTCAATGTTTTGGGGTACACCTTCCATTTTTAAGCGAAAATGCCTGGCGGCCATATAAAGCGAGGGATTTTTCTTTATTTCGGAGACAAAAAAAGGATGGGCGTGATAGTCTATGGCCGGCAGGGGAGCAAAAGAGGCGGTTTCTTTTTTGATTTTTTCCGCTTCTTGGCGGTATTGGCCCGCTTTTTCTGGTTGGTTAAGCTGCTTGTATATTCCCAAAGCTTCTTGGAATAACCGGTATGCTTCAGCGTAATATTTAGCCGCTAATGCTTTTTGCGCTTCAAGGATTAAACTTTCAGCCTTATTTTCTAGTTCCATTTTTAACTATCATTCCTTTCGTTGTGCTGAAAGAGCACAAAATTAGATGGAATACTATAACGTGGTAAAGTCTTTCAAGCTAAGCTATAATCCCCTGGGAAATAATATTAACTTACCTAACCCGGCTATGCCGGGTTAGGGTTTAATAAAATAATGCCGGGGGTCGAAAATACGCAACGTGATCAGTTCTTCCTGACTCGGGGGAGCAATCATTTTTACGTCAGGTTTAATTTTTAACTCCCAACCGCAATTTTTTTTAATTTTATCTATATGTTCCGGTAAAGAAGAAGATTTTTTATCTGGCAGGCAGGCGGTTAAGGTAAACTCTTCATCACCAGGCAACTTTTCAAAAATACCTACATCTGAAACAAGGGTCATTACTTTTTTTCCCGGTGAAGTGACATATGTTACATTTTCTAAAAATCTTGATTTATGCTGCGTACCTACAGCTAATATTTCCTGGGCACTGCTGGCAATGTCATTTGCTCCGCCAGAACCGGCAATATAGGTTTGACCGGGAATTTTGGTGGTGTTAATATTCCCGTATTTATCCACTTCGCCAAAACCAATTACCCCGATACACCGGTTGTTAACCCCGCCCATGTATATACCCATAACATGATGACTATCGGTTAGCGCCTTGCAAGTATAAAAATTTCTTTGGTTAAAAAGAGCCGGGTCAAAAGGTCGCGGACTATAACCGTAAAGGCCTACTTCGGCCATTAAAGCTACCTCGCACCCTTCATTTTTTAAGTCGTAATAACCAAGCCAGGCGCTTAAATTAGCAATCCCTGCCCCGGCTAAAATTGTATGGTAATTTTTAGCTTTAATTTTCTCTCTTAATTTTCTTGCTCCGGCAACCAGCGCCATCTCTAAAGAGGTATATGGTTTGGAAGTATTATCTTCCAAAGAGAAACTAAAATCATAATTCCAGGCATCAGAATGGCTCTTGCCTTTAAGGGCCAAAATTCTTTCCGTACCTAATTTTTTTAAATAAGCTTCATGATTCCGACAGGATAAAACCCACTTGTTTACCCATTTATCGAAATCTTCCGATCTTTTAGCCGCTAACCTTGCTTCATTTACAAATTCATAGTCTTCCGCGTAAGTTGGAAAATCAGGTAAACCAATATTAGTTAGGCCGGCCGGATGGGCGCCAAGGGGAACTTCGCTAACACACCTTACGTAATCACCAGGCAGGGCCACCAGGTGAGCATTTTTTCTTATATAGTCTGTATCTACAATTTTTTCTACGGTTACTATAGCTCCCTTTTTACTGGCCATAGCCCCATAGGTATTTTCTGCCAGAGGAGGGAGTAAGATGGTGTTGCCGTAACAATCCGCTACCCAACCGTGTACAATACTTAAATCGGGGTAAAGAGCCTTCATTATTCCAACCTTTTCACCAGTCCCAAAAGGGTCCTCGCCTACTAAAAACGCCCCTTTGTTTTCTTCGGCCATACTGCTGCCGATTATTGACTTGGTAACAGCCACAGGCAGGCCCATAGCCGCGGCTTTAAGACGTAAAGGCAGGGTTAGGATGGGCCAGTTTTCTATTTCCATCTGATTATTTAAATAGGCCCGCTGGTAAACCCCGTTGGGGGCAGGCGTAAAATACGGATCGCCGCAGTATGTGGTAATAAGTTTTTTTACCAAACCTCCGTGAACAAGAATAGCTTGAGGGTGGTTCATTGAAATACCAATAAGTGTAAAATCAGGTTTTGTACCCCAAAACTGACGGGCAATCTCAAATATAGCCGCGGCAGGCCATCTTACCCCCGTTTGGGTTAGGTGAATTACCATTCGGGGCTCATCAATGTATTTTTTTACGGCCTCTTTTAAAGGGCAAAGTTTGCTCCGTCCCTCATTTTCAAGAAGAGCAAACTTTTTTTTATTGTCACGTAAAAATTTATTTTCATCCATTTTTAACCTAGAAAGGTTTCATAATTTAAAGAATTTAAATACATTATTCAATACTTTTAGACTTTATGTTCGTGTCAAGATCCGGTAAGTATCTACCAAAAAATTTTCCCGCAAAGAAGGACTACGCCTATGATGTGACAAATATCTAACATGAGACCTTACTCCTTTTGGTATTTTAGGGTTTTGGTGTAGTGAGGTCTCATTTCTTACTGGAAATCAAAAAGCGCTGTTCCATTGAAGGTACGGGAGCATAGTTGGTTTATCATCATGGTCTGTGTGGTACGCCCGCCGATTTTAGGACATTTAAAAGTCGAGTTACAGGTTATGATTACCGTGCTTGCCATGAATATCAATATGTATAAAAACCGCGACCCGTTTTACGGCCTAACCAACCTGCAGCAACATACTTACGTAATAAAGGGCAGGGCCGGTATTTAGAGTCTCCAAGACCTTTATAAAGAATTTCTATTACGTATAAAGTGGTATCTAGTCCGATTAAATCAGCTAAAGCCAAAGGGCCCATGGGATGGTTCATGCCCAGTCTCATTACTGCGTCTACGGCTTCAGGGGTACCAATGCCCTCATATACACAATAAATAGCTTCATTAATCATAGGCATAAGTACGCGATTAGACACAAATCCCGGGGAATCATTAACCACGACGGGTGTTTTACCCATTTTTTCACTCATGGCTTTAATTACCTCATAAGTTTCATCAGAGGTAGCCAAGCCACGAATAACTTCTACCAGTTGCATTACGGGAACAGGATTCATAAAGTGCATCCCGATAACTTTTTCCGGTCTTTTGGTAAAAGCAGCTATTTCGGTAATGGGTAAAGTAGAAGTATTAGTAGCTAAAATGGTATGGGGAGGGCAAACTTCATCAAGTTCTTTAAAGATTTTACCTTTGATTTCCATATTTTCAATGGCTGCCTCTACCACCATGTCAACATTTTTGGCCTCTTTTAAGCTTATGGTCGGGATTATGTTTTTAAGGATAGCTTCCTTGCGGGTTTCATCCATCCGACCCTTTTTTACATCACGGCTTAAATTGCCTTCAATTACTTTCAGACCTTTGTTAATAAACTCTTCCGAAATATCATTTAAGAGAACCGGCACATTGGCTACCGCTGCTCCTACTTGGGCAATTCCACCACCCATCTGACCGGCCCCAATTACCATCATCTTCTTTATCTCCATTTTTACCCCTCTTTCTAAAAATAATTTATATGCTAGAGATACCGAAGAAAGTTAAGGAGTTTTTGGCGCCCTAGCCTTTGCCTTAATCTTTTATACTAAAGAGAAGGTCATCGCTATTCCACCTGGTTGAATTTTGCCGTCTTTACCAATTGGTCCACAAAATCTTAAGTCAGGAGGAGGAGGTTGCCAACCAACAACTATCTTTTTTCCGATTATATCATCCGTGACTTTATCTGGATCAACTCCAATAATATTACCTACTAAATTAGGACCTTCCTCTAGTTGAACTAAAGCTACAATATAAGGGACCCAGCTTTCAAAACCTTCCGGAGCTATCCTCATAACCGTAAAAGTTTTTATTTCTCCCTTACCTTTTAATTCTACTACTTCCATATTCATACTGGCACATTCGTTGCAGTTAATTTTAGGAGGACAAGTGTAAGCACCACAATCATTACACCTTAACCCTAAAAGTTTTCCTTCTTTTAAGGCCGCAAAAAATTCCTTATGCGGTAATTTATAAGTTACCATTATTTATTACCTCCTTTAACCTTTAATTCCGTAAATTATATTCACCAGCGTAGCCGAATCTCCGCCTAAAGTATCGGTTAAGCCAATTTTTGCTCCTTCCACCTGAGTGCCCCGCTCGACAAACTCTCCCCTTAACTGCTTGACAATTTCGTAAGACTGAGCGGCCCCGGTAGCCCCAATGGGGTGCCCTTTAGATTTTAGGCCACCAGAAGGATTAATGGGAATCCGTCCCCCTATCCGGGTCTCACCTTTTTCAACTGCTTCACTGGCCGTACCAAAATCAAAAAGACCTAAGCATTCGGAAGCTACAATCTCAGCAATGGTAAAGCAATCATGAATTTCCACCACGTCTACGTCTTTTGGTTCAATACCGGCCATCGCGTAAGCTGTTTTTGCGGCCGCCACTCTAGATTCAATTAACGTAAAATCTTTTTGTCTATATAAAGGAGCTCCCGAACCTTGACCTACACCCCTGATGTATACAGGTTTTTTCACCATTTTTTTAGCCTTTTCTTCGGTGGTTATTACAATTGCCGCTGCTCCATCAGTAAAAGGGCAACAATCGAGTAATTGTAAAGGTTCAGCAATCATAGGGCCGTCTAATACCTCTTCCACCGTAATTTCATTACGGAACTGAGCTAGAGGATTTTTAGCCCCGTTTTTATGGTTTTTAACGGCTACCATAGCCATTCTTTCTTTAAGTTTAGGCAAGGGAACGCCGTACTTTTTGGAGTATAAGCGAGCTAACATAGCAAATACGCCCGGAAAAGTAATACCTGCGTAACCCTCATAATATGCCTCTGAGGCCATTTCAAAGGCTCTGGTAGCCAAAGGCGTACCCATGGCCAATTCTCTTTCTGTACCTCCCGCTAAAACCAAATCGTAAAAACCACCCGCCACAGCAATAAAAGCATCCCTGATGGCTACTGAGGCGCTAGCACAGGCTCCTTCAAACCTTAAAGATGGTGTCCCGGCAGAAAGACCTATTTCTCTGGCGGCATAAGGCGCCATCACTGTTTGTCCTTCTTCAAGGTCTCCATAAACATTGCCAAAATATAAACATTGAATATCAGCCGGCTTAATGCTTGAACCAACAATGGCTTCCATGGCTGCTTCAGCAAACATTTCAATACTGCTTTTTTGCGATCTACCAAACTTTGTCATACCTACTCCGGCTACACATACTTTGCGCATTAACTATACCTCCCTTTATAGTATTTAATTTAAAGTCTAACGGTTGCGAAACTGGGGTTTGCGTTTTTCCATAAACGCTTTTGTTCCCTCGTGCATATCTTCCGTAGAAAATAACATTCCAAAACCTCGGGACTCGTATTTTAACGCTGAGGGCAACTCTAGACCCATTCCGGTATTTACCAAATCTTTTATAGTCGCTAGCGCTATGGCTGGTTTACTGGCAAACTCCGCGGCTATTTTTAAGGCTTCATTTAACACCTCCCCTTCAGGTACAACTTTTTGGACCAGGCCTATTTGATATGCTTCGTTAGCGTTTATGGGCTGTCCCGAAAAAAGCATCCATTTAGCCCAGCTTGGATTAACCAAGCGTGGCAGACGTTGGGTTCCTCCCGCTCCAGGTAAAAGTCCTAAATTAATTTCCGGAACACCAAGCTTTGCCTTTTCTGAGGCGAGGCGTACGTCACAGCTTAGGGCCAGTTCAAGACAGCCTCCTAGGGCAATGCCGCCAATAGCGGCTATAACCGGCTTGGGGAGATTTTCTATTTCAAGAAAAAGATGATGTATATCTTTAGAATAAAGATAGCTATCAAATACGCTTAGTTGACTTATTTCGTCAATATCTGCCCCCGCACCGAAAACTTTTTCTCCTCCGGTAATAATAACCGCTTTAATCCCGGTAGAATCGCGCAATTCTTTTATGGCTGCACCCATCTCGGCTACTACCTTCCGGTTTAATGCATTTAGTTTTTTGGGACGGTTAAGAGTTATTATTCCGATAGCTTCTTTTTGTTCTAACAAGATAGTTTCGTACAAATCATTCCCCCCTCTCAAAATTTTTCTTAAAGAATTACACTATTAATATTCTATCTTTCATTTGGATTTCCCTTTTTTATTTCAAAAAATAACCACGGTAGATTCTACCCTGGTTATTTTAAATTTAGAAAAATTTATTACTCGGTAATAATAAAGGCCGGCGTTACTCCTTCGTCAGGCGTATAATTCATTTTAGGAAGAACTTTTGCACTTACCGTAACCTTCTTGCCAATTATATTATCCATCTTAGCCTTATCCGGATCTACATTAATAAGATTACCCATTAACCATGGTCCTTCTTCCAGTTCTGCCATGGCCACAATATAAGGAGCTTCATAACCTTCCGGGGAAACTCTAATTACGGTGAAAGTTTTAATTACCCCTTTTCCACTTAAGGAAACTACTTCAATACTTATACTGCCGCATTTATCGCAGCATAATTTTGGTGGTGCGGTATAGCTGCCGCAATCATTGCATTTTAACCCGAGTAACTTTCCTTCTTTAAGGGCATTGAAATATTGTTTATAGGTTAATTTATACATTTTTTAACTTAAACCTCCTAATCTATCTTTAGATTCCAAAAATAAGATTTACGATTGAACCTGCATCGCCACCCAAGGTATCGGTCATTCCTATCTTTGCGTTTTCAACTTGTCTTGCGCCGCATTCACCTCTTAATTGCTTTACAATTTCGTATACCTGGGCTGCTCCGGTGGCTCCGACCGGGTGTCCTTTTGCCTTAAGTCCCCCCGAGGGATTGATGGCTATTTTTCCTCCGATTTCTGTTTCGCCTTTTTCCACGGCTTCACTGGCTGTACCAAATTCAAATAACCCTAAATTTTCTAGTAAAACTATCTCGGCTATGGTAAAGCAATCGTGCACTTCTGCCACGTCAATATCTTTAGGCTCTACGCCCGCCATTTTATATGCCTGTTTTGCCGAGACAATCCGGGAAGGCATTATAGTATAGTCTTTCTGCCTGCATAAGGAGCCGGCAGAACCCTGACCGGCGCCAAGAATATAAACCGGTTTTTCAACGTGCTTTTTAGCGATTTCGTCAGTAGTCACGATCACGGCGGCGGCACCATCTGAAAAAGGACAGCAATCAAAAAGCTGGAGGGGGTCGGCCACAACAAAACCTTTTAATACCGTTTCTACGGTAATCTCCTTTTGAAACTGCGCCAGGGGATTTTTGGCGCCGTTTTTATGGTTTTTAACCGCCACCATAGCCATTCTTTCTTTAAGTTTTGGTAAAGGGACATTATACTTGTCCGCGTATAGGTGAGCAAGCATGGCAAAAACGCCGGGAAAAGTTAAACCACTAAATTCTTCATACTTACTATCGGTGCCCATGGCAAAAGTTCTGGTAGCCAGGGAAGTGCCCATAGAGAAGGCTCTTTCTGTGCCGCCGGCAATAACAATATCATAAGCACCGGAAGCCACCAGCAAAAAGGCGTTTCTAATTGCTATTGAGGCCGAAGCACATGCCCCCTCAAACCTCATGGCCGTTGTTTCTGGCGGTAGACCCAACTCATTAGCGCAAAAACCGGCCAGATTTAATTGACCTTCTTCGAAATCTCCTAATCCGTTGCCAAGAAATAGTGCCTGAACATCTTTTGATTTAATGTTTGAAGTGTTTATTGCTTCCATGGCTGCTTCGGCAAATAACTCCACCTGACTTTTTTCAGTAGGGCCAAATTTGGTCATTCCTACACCCATAACAGCGACTTTTCTCATAAACTACAAAACCCTCCTTAAGATTAATAAGATTAGATTGTTATAGAAATAGCTTAAATGCTTAAAATAAAAAACCTTTTTGTTATGACAGGATGAATCTATGATAAAATACCTACATAATATTAATCATCATATATCATATATAATTTATAATTCTACCTCTTGAGCCCTTTTCCTTTATTTAAAAAAAATAATAAAAAATAATTTTAAGGATTATATTATTAACTGAAGACAAGCCTTTCTTTTCTATATTAAAACGTAGCAGGGGCGTTAAATTTAACGCCCCTGCTTGGTCACCTGTCAAGCTGGTAGCGTTGACTTTGGCCGACAGAACAGTCTTAATAATTTTTATTGTTTACAATGGGCTGCACCTACCAGATCACTGAGCCTTTTAATTTTATTTTCCCTTAAGTAATTTTCTATTCCCTCTAAAATATCTATCGTGGCGCGCGGGTTAACAAAGTTTGCCGTTCCTACGGCAACAGCTTTTGCTCCGGCCATAATAAATTCTAAAGCATCCTGGGCGGTAAAAATGCCTCCCATTCCAATAATAGGCAAGGATACCTCTTCAAAAACCTGCCAGACGGCTCTTAAGGCTACCGGTTTTACGGCCGGACCGGATAAACCCCCAAAAATATTTCCCAGAATAGGGCGGCGCTCTTTTAAATCTATAGCCATGCCTAAAATTGTGTTAATCAATGAAAGCGCGTCTGCTCCAGCCTGAGCTACCGCCCGGGCAACAGTTTCTATGCGGGTGACGTTGGGAGACAGCTTAACAATTACGGGTAAACAGGTGTTATTTTTTACCGCCAGGGTAACTTCTGCGGCGGCGGCCGGGTCACCGCCAAACTGCAGCCCCCCTTTTTTTACGTTAGGACAAGAAATATTTACTTCCAAGGCGGCAATATTATTTAACTCACTTAGTTTAGCCGCTAAGGCCGCGTACTCTTCAACTGTTTCTCCCGCTATATTAACAATTACCGGAACCTCAAATTGATTTAAATAAGGAAGAATTGAGGCGGCAAAGTAATCAACACCGGGGTTTTGCAATCCTATAGCGTTAAGGATGCCGGCGGGCGTTTCTGCCAACCGGGGCGGCGGGTTGCCGGGGCGGGGGAGTAAAGTAAGGCCCTTAACGGTTATAGCCCCCAGCCGGTTTAAATCTACGTAAGGAGCGTACTCCTGGCCAAATCCAAAAGTACCGGAAGCGGCAATAACCGGGTTTTTTAATTTTAGGCCGGCTATTTCTACGGTTAAATCAACCATGGCTAAAGATTACTCCTCCCAAATAATTTCCTGGACCGGAAAAACAGGACCTTCTTTACAGACCCGGCGGTAGAGGAAAGAATTTTCTTTGTCCCCTTTTGTTTTGCAGACACAGGAAAGACAGGCGCCCACCCCGCAGCCCATTTGTTTTTCCAGGGAAATTTCTCCCGGCACGTTATATTTTGTTAAAAGCCCGGCGACAGTTTTTAACATGGCTTCCGGCCCACAAGCGTAAACCAGGTCCATCTTGTCTGCCTTAAGTAAGGTCGCTAAAATTTCGGTTACGGGACCATGAAAGCCGTAAGAACCGTCATCTGTAGCCAGATGCAGTTTATTTTGGGGAGATAAACTTTTCACTTCCGGCCCTAAAAGCAATTGTTTAATGCTACGCGCCCCTATTAAAACTTCTATGGTAAGGTCAGGCAGGTCTTTTAGTCTTTGAAGCAAAAAAAATAAAGGGGCAATTCCCACCCCTCCGGCTACAACCGCGATACGCAAAAAAGATGGCGGAAAACTTTCTAAAGGTTCTATCCTCTTAGGGCCGCCCTTGGGCCGGAAGAGCCGCCCTGACGGGGGTAAAGTAAAACCACGGCCTAAGGGGCCTAGGACAGTAAAACGATCAAGCTCTTTTTTTTGGGCCAAAAGAGCCGTACCCCGGCCAACCACCTGGTATAATATGGCAACTTCATTTTTTTCCCCGTCAACCATCGCTATGCTAAAAGGACGGGGTAAAAGAGGATCATAAGTATTGTCGCAACGAAGATAAACAAACTGCCCCGGTTGGGCCTGGTGAACTAAAAAAGGAGATTTAAAACTTAAAAGATAAAACCCCGGGGCAATTTCATCCTGTCGGGTGATATTAACGGTGTTATAACTGGTCATTTAGTTTGGTTATCACCTTAATGGTCAGTCTTTTTCCAGAATAAGAACGTTTTCTTCTCTGTCTATTTCTTGTAGATGCACCAAAATTTCTTCGCGGCTGGAGGTAGGAACATTTTTACCCACGTAATCAGGCCGGATGGGCAACTCCCGGTGACCACGGTCAATTAAAACGGCCAGTTGAATTGACCGGGGACGCCCTAAATCTATTATGGCGTCTAAGGCTGCCCGGACAGTGCGCCCGGTATAAATGACGTCGTCTACTAAAACAATTTTCTGGCCTGTAACCGCAAAGGGAATTTCTGTCCGCCTCACCACTGGCTGGCTGTTAAGCGTGGTAAGGTCGTCGCGGTAAAGGGTAATGTCCAAAATACCTACCGGTATGGCGGCCCCTTCAATTTCCTGAATGTATCTGGCCAGGCGGTTGGCCAGCGGAACGCCGCGTCTCCTCACCCCAATTAGAGCCAACATACCGGTGCCGTTATTTCGTTCAATAATTTCGTGGGCGACTCTGGTTAAGGCCCGTTGAATACTTTCGGCGTTGAGGACCTGTACTTTTTGACGCAAGATTTTTACTCCTTTTGACTAAAAAGTTCTAGGGAGGGCACTTGCCACAGACAGATTTAAATAAAGTGGTACTTAAATAACGGTCTCCCCGGTCAGGAAGAAGAACCACCACTGTTCCCCGGCGCATGTTTTTGACCAGTTTAAGGGCTCCGGCCACGGCTGCCCCGCTGGACATGCC
>DMDI01000207.1 GCA_003445555.1 Desulfotomaculum sp.
CTCAATTTATTGAGGTGTGCCCGATTAGTTGAGGGATAAGGGCTAGAAGCACTATATATAAGTAAGAGGCAGGCCGGTAGCCGGTAAAGGGTATTTTCATCACCAAGGATATTACCAGCAGAAATATGGCACTGCTGCCGTATACTATGGTTACATAAGGCAATACCTCAAGTTTTTCTCTTACTTTGCTCCCTATAATTAAATAACCACTGGCCATAATTGCCCCAATTAAGGCCAGGATGTCTCCTGCTATAGCCTTTTTATTATACAGAATCAATTCATGAATTCCGCTGTCACCCGTCACAATCATAATGCTTCCCAAAAGGCACAGAATAATTCCTGTAACCAGCTCGATTTCCTGCTTTTCTTTAAACAAGAAATAGGAAAAGAGCCCCACAAAAATTGGATTTGTCGTAACCAAAACCACACTGCTGGCTACAGAAGTGTATTTAAGAGAAGTTATCCAGGCCATAAAATGAAAAGCTAAAAAAAGACCCCCTAAAAGAGAAAACAGGAGATCTTTTTTAGGTACTTTTTTAAGAGAATATCCCTTAAACTTAAAAATCACAAATAAAACAACAAAAGCTACCCCAAGGCGGCAGGCAGCAATCATGATTGCCGGAACATCACCGCATAATTTTATAAAAATTGAAGCAAACGATAAGGATATAATTCCTGTTAAAAGGATAAATATGGTTTTAACCATTTAACTTAATTTACAAAACGCGCCCTTCAAAAAATTGCGAGTTTTGAAAGACGCCTTTCTTCCCCCGGTAAATATAATTAACCCTTAGAGACAGGATATGATAGAAACAAAAGTATAAATTAACAGCTTTTACCTTTCCCTTACCAAACCCAACGTTATAAGAGCTAAAGAGGTTAGGCCTAAAGAAAAATATAAAGGAGTGAAAAGACTTGCTTTTTCCCAAAGCAGGCCGGCCAAAAATGATGCGGGCAGGGCACATAGGCCAAGAAGCATTTGAAATCCACCTAAGATACTAGCCCGGTACGCTGCTGGGGCAAGCTCACTAACCAAGGCTCTTTGTACCGGCTCTAAGGCTCCTTTATGTAGACCATACAATATAAAAGCCAACAAAATAGCCGGATAGCTTTGCCGGTAAATAAAAGTTAAGCATACCAAGCCCCAAAAAAAGTAAGCTAAAACCAGGACAAATTTTCGTCCCCTTTTATCGGCCAGCCAGCCAAAAGGAAGAGAAAACAAAAAAGCTAAGGCAGTAAAAAGTAAATATAGAAGGGGGATATATTTTATCTGAAATTCAAATTCTTTAGCGTAAATAAGCAAAAAGGAGTAACTAAAGGAACCCAAGGCAAAAAGAGCACTTGAAAAGAGGAAAATTTTTAAATCACGGTTTAAGTTAGCTAAAGATAGCCCCGGATATATTTTAAATTCCACGGCTCTTTTTTCTTTAATTCCGGAGAAAATGAGAAAAACGCTGATAAAAGACGGAATAGCCGCTAGTAAAAATAATTTACGGTAGCCTAGAACTTCAAAAAGCAAAAGGCAAAGGATAATACCACCAACTGCTCCCAAATTATCCAGCATGCGCAGAAGGCCAAAGTTTTGCCCCCGGTTTTCCCTGGTAGAAAGATCGGCAATAATGGCGTCGCGTGGTGCTCCCCTGATTTTTCCTAAACGGTCTAAGATCCGGAAAAAAAGAGCATGGGTAAAAATAGCTGAAAAAGCATAACCAAGTCTGGATAAGGCGCTAAATAAATATCCGGTCCAGATAAATACTTTCCTTTTTTTTATTTTATCGGAAAAATAACCGGCTCCTGCCTGAGCCAGGGAAACAACTGCTTCACCAATGCCATCAATAAAACCCAAAACAGTCATGTTTGCGCCTAAAAAAGTGGTAATAAAAAAAGGCCAGATAGGAAAAATCATATCTGAGCCTAAGTCATTTAAAAAAGAAGCCAACGCAAATAAAACTATGGTTTTTTTATTTTCTTTAGCCATTACCGCTTGGTTCCCCAGTCAAGTTTTTTATAATATTTTTTAGAGTATATCACATGGGAAATAAAACTGTTAAAATAGGTATGTTGATTTTATTTCTTTATCCTTTATCCTTTGCCTTTATAAATTTTTTGAAGGAGGATTTTGTTTGGGAGAAAATCAAATATATCCGCCTCCTTACTTTGTTGACTGGGCTATTACCAATAAGTGTAACTTAAACTGCCTGCACTGCCGGGGTATGCCCGCCCAGGAATTAACCAGTGAGGAAACGCTGGAAGTAGCGGCCCAAATTCCGGCCCTATCTCCGCAGTGGGTGATTATTGAGGGGGGAGAGCCCCTTTTACGTCCGGAAATTTTTGAAGTAATAAAGCTCTGTGGCCAAGAGGCACGGCAGATATACCTTATTACCAACGGTATGTTGCTCAATGAAAGCATAGTGGCTCAGCTGGCCTCTTTAAAGGTAAAGGTAATGTTAAGCGTTGACGGCGCAGTTAAAAAAAGTTATGAAGAAGTACGGCGCGGAGCTAATTTTAACCGGTTAAAAGAAGCCGGGGTCTATTTAAAAAATTACGGAATATTTGATGCTTGCAATATAACCCTAGGACAACATAATTACCGTCAAATAGAAGATATGTTTAATTTTGCCGCTGGGCTAGGGGTACCTAAAATTGTCTTTTTGGGCCTGAAACCTTGTGGCAATTACCAGGATTACGTATTGAGCGGGGAAAATTACGCCCGGATTATTCCTTTGGTGGCGGCCTTGCAGGCCAAGTTTAAAATAGAAATAGTTTTTGACGAGCCTTTTTTTAAACCTTTTTTAGCTGCCCGCGGCATTCCCTTTACTTTACCTGACGCAAACGGTATTGTTGTTTCTTCCCTTAGTAATTGCATCTTTGGGGA
This sequence comes from Desulfotomaculum sp., assembly GCA_003445555.1. Classification (GTDB taxonomy): domain Bacteria; phylum Bacillota; class Desulfotomaculia; order Desulfotomaculales; family Nap2-2B; genus SCADC1-2-3. The sequence goes on from DMDI01000207.1 coordinate 2,876, forward strand.
ATACCTTTTTATCGAGTCTAACGGGGAGGTTAAGCCATGCACTTTTGCGCCCGTAAGCCTGGGTAGTTTAAAAGAGAAGCCTTTAAAGGAAATTTGGGAGGAAACGCAAAATTCTAGGCTAATCAATGAAATTAAAGATTTAAGTACCCGGCAGGGAAGATGTCAAAAATGTAAATATTTAAATATTTGCGGGGGTTGTCGCTCCCGGACGTATGCTTTAACGGGGGACTGGTTTAAAGCTGATCCTGCCTGTCCTTTTCAAATAGAAGTTGGCTGATTTGAACCGGGTATAAAGTTGAAAGAAATTCTTTTATTAAAAATTTTGGCCTTAGAAAGGAATGGGAATGAATAAAGATGAGAATAGTAGGCATTGATCCAGGAACATACAGTTTTGACCTTTTTGGCCTGGAAGACGATAAGAAAGTTATTATTGACGAAAGTCTCAGTTCACCTGAAGTTTTAAACAATCCCTTTATGTTAATGAAAAAAATAGAGGCCTTAATGCCTCTGGATGCTATTGTCGGTCCTTCAGGTTACGGTATACCGTTAAAAAACATCCAGGAAATGTCCGAGTCTGATTTGGCAAATATGATTCCTTTAGATACCAAAGTAGCCGTAAATGAAGGAATTAAGCTTTTGCTTTTAGAAATGAAAGCCCGCAAGTAC
>DMDI01000100.1 GCA_003445555.1 Desulfotomaculum sp.
CGATCTATATGATTAATCAATAATAATACCTGTCGCCGCTGATACTCCGCCGATGGGTGAAAAGCCGAACGGTCAGTCTGTTCTTTATACCTTCCGCCTTCGCCCCGTATCGACTGGCTCAGCCACCGGATTTTATGTATTACGAGGCTACATCTGCACTCCTGCTTAGTACAACCTGATAAATCTCTTGTTATTTACTTTAAGGTCTTTGAATAATATTCTTTAGCGGTCTGATAATCACCGTATGTATCAATGTCCTTAGACGCAGACTCATTTTTAATCCGCATTAAACTGACCTTGTCCTGATGACGGGCGATTATTTCGCGGGCTCCAATATCTCCTTTTAAATTGTTTAACAATTCCGGGATAAGACTGGTATTAAAAAGCACTGGGTGGCCGGGTATTTCCTGAAATTGCGGCCTGGCAATGAGGCATAAAGATCTTTCATAAAAATCAATAAGTTGATCGATCAACAAAGAGGTTACGAAGGGCTGGTCGCCCAGAACAACCAGGAATGCATCGGATTTAGGATTTATCGCCTTTATTCCGGAAATCAAGGAAGTGCTTTGCCCTAAACGGTAATCGGGGTTGAAAACCGTTTTGACAGGCAGACCTTTTAAAACTTGGGCAATCTCTTCAGACTGGTGGCCTAAAACAACTATTGTTTCACTGACCTTCGATCCCAGTGCGGCAGCAACTGCAATTTCGATTATTGTTTTCCCGCCAAGTGTCAGGAGAAGTTTTTGCCGGCCAATTCTTGTTCCCTGTCCCGCTGCTAAAATAACAGCTGAAATAAAATTGCTCAAAAAGCACTCCCCCGGTAGAATTTAATTGGAGCGGCGGATCACAGAAAAACTATTTTGTATAAAACTTGCCAAAATGACTCTTTCAATATCCTTATCAGACTTAAAAATCTCTATCGCGAGTGTTCTGGCAACCGACCAATCCTCTGCCACGTCAACTTTATTAATCAATGGTATAAACCTTGCCCCGGCAGGAACTCCTTTTTTTAATCCGAGAGGATGAACAATTATCTTTGAGATTGTCCCGGTTATGATTACAGAACCCTGTGCTGCATCGCAGAGCAGGGAAACCAGTTCCGGACGGTGGACAAATTCAGCTGTCAGCCGCTTGTTCAATATGTCAAGACCAACAACAGGCACTACCAGGGTAGCTTCGCCGGGTATTTGAGGTTCATGATTAGCCGGAGCTTTCAATGATTTCCCGCGGCTGCCATCGGCTTCAACAACAAGATAATCAACTTTATCAAGATTCCATAACCTGTCAACCCACTCCGGTGGTAGACCACAAATTTTTTCTTGAGACATTTGTTCTTTTATCAGGGCAATCAACGGTATAGAACCATTCCGGCTACTGACTTTTTCTTCTATTTCAATGTAGTCGCCGGAAATAATACAGCCTCCCTGAAAATAAAGCTGTTTCAGGAGCATTTTTGTGGTAGTCGTTAGAGCAACTTTTTTCTTGGAAGCGTATAGTTCTTTGGCCAGACATTGCAGAGCAGTGGTTTTACCCCCTCCTCCAACAAAAGCCACCAATTCTCGTGGAGAAAGATTCATTGCCTGACGAAAAGATGAAGTCGGGTATTCAATTAACAAATCCAGCACCACCCGAAACTTTTTTGTTCAACACCCAGTCAAGTACCCTATCAAGCATCGCTTCCAGTACCCCTCCGGCAACTGCCCTGGCTTTATCACTTATTGTATAGCAGTACTCGGGTTTGCATCTGGGATCCACATCTCCTATTTTCATTCCCTCTTTTACAATACACCCGTCTGCAACAAGGCCTCGTAAAACACCTTTAATTTGAGTCTGTACCTGGCGGCCTTCGATATAGCCAATTATCTGTCCGCTTTCAACTATCTCTCCAATAGAACAGTATGAAATAAAAACACCTTCTTGAGGAGCTTTGATCAGTCTTTGATAAGTGTAGCCATTTACCATATGTGGTTCGCCGGTATCTTCTTGTGGAGTCCCTTCCAGGATCACTCTCCCCAGTTCGTGGCCTCTTTTCGTTTCAATAACGGCGTGAACATCAACTCCGGCTGTAAAACCGGGACCTAACGCAATTACAACAGGCGCGTCGGTAATCTTTGTTCCTGTATTACGTTTTGCCATAACAGCATCAATCAAAACGTCAGGCTTTAAAATACGCACAAGCTCTCCTTGCGGATCAATAACTACGGGTATAATTTTCTTTTTCTGCAAGCTTGAAATATCACTTATTGAACTGCAAAGCTCGGCACGAACCCCCTCAACCGTTGTTTCACCGGAGTAAACGGCCTCGGCGAAAGCAACTTTCCTTCTAACTACAAGGGGCTTTTCGAGTTCCGTCATTACCGGAATAAACCCGCACCTGTACAGGCGGTGAGCTACTCCGCTCGCAAGGTCGCCAGCTCCTTTAATTAATACAAGAACATTTTTCAAGTTAGTCTACTCCCCTTTCACAGGTTCGATAAAAACTTCCATTCCTCCGCCGCAGAGCATTCCCAGGGAAGCAGCTGATTTATTATCAAGTTGAAAACTATATAATTCTGCCTGGCCGGTTTCAAGTATGGAGACAGA
>DMDI01000131.1 GCA_003445555.1 Desulfotomaculum sp.
CCAAATTATGAGTTGCGCTTATTAAAAAAATTTTTTAATTTTAATTTCATTGATGCCGCCGTGGCTCTTCCTGACACACCAGGCTTAATAAATGAAGAAATATTAGAAATAGGTAAAGTTGAAGGGGTAACCGAAGCGGAATTAGGGCAAAAAGTGATGAAAAGTGGTCGTACCAGTGGTTTAACGACGGGCAAAGTCACCGCCTGTAAAGTTACTTTAAAAATTACCTTAAACGCCCAAGAAGAGGCGTGGTTTTCCGACCAGGTAATTACGGATATGCTTTCTCGTCCAGGAGATAGCGGTTCTTTGGTTTTAACCACCGGCAAAAAAGCAGTAGGCCTTTTATTTGCGGGTTCCGCGGAGTATTCTATTTTTAATCAGCTAAAGCATGTTTTTGAGTTGCTTAAAGTAAATCTTTAAACCAACCGGAAGGACAAAAAGGAAGGACAAAGACCTATATTATCCCATGAGCTACAAATATTATCTAAAACAGAATTTTAAAGGGCTAGGCAGCAGGTATTTCACAAAGATGAAGAATTAGCTAAAAATAAGCGGGTTGCCGCCAAAAAACAGTTCATGATAAAATAAATCACCCTAAAGTAGCAATTACGGGTAAAAATAGCAATAAATTAGCCAAGAAAGGAGTAACATATTAATGAAGAAATGCTTGAAAATGTGTATTAGCGTGATTTTAATCTTCTCCGTCTTACTTTTTTTAAATAGTTTTGGACAACCTGTCCAGGCGGCTGAAAGTAATCTCGGGGATGAAGAACAACTTATGGTCGATTTAATTAATCAAAAGCGGATTTTAGCTCAATTACCGTCTTTACAGGTTAACCCTGTCTTAGTAAAAATTGCCCGGCGGCAGACTAATGACCTGATGGAAAACCAGGATTATAAGGCCAACTTAATAACTACCGGCACATTAGCCGCCCAACTAAAAGCGAATGGGATTACTTACCAATACGCGACCGAAAGCATTACTATAGCTGCTTCTTTTAACCAGGCCCGAAATGCTTGGGCTAAGTCAACAAGTTATCAGCAAACGATCACCAGTAAAAAATATAATTGCTTGGGTGTTGGGGTAGTAAAAGACAAAACTTACGTGTACCTAGTACAAATCTTTATTGGAAAACAAAATGCTCTGCCGGCAGATTTATCTTCTTCGCCAACCCAACCAGTCTCTTATCCGCCCTTACCGTCACCGGTCTCGAATACAAACCCTTCTCCTGCCTCACCGGTAGCGCTTGTTCCAACCCCGCCACCAGCCCAAAATACCTTTTCGCCAACCGTTGACGAACAAAAAATGATAAATTTGGTTAATGCCCAGCGGGCTAAGTACGGCTTAGCCCCGTTAAAAGTCAACCCGGACCTTACCCGGGTAGCCCGCTTAAAAGCTCAGGACATGTTAGAAAATAACTATTTTAGTCATACCTCACCCACGTACGGGAGCCCCTTTAATATGCTCCGCCAATTTAATATTAGCTATAGTACCGCGGCTGAAAACCTGGCCGGTGCCCCTACTGTGGAAATGGCCCATGAAAGTTTAATGAATTCGCCGGGACACCGGGCAAATATTTTAAACCCTAATTTAACAGATATTGGTATAGGGGTTGTCTCCGGCGGTATTTACGGAAAAATTTTTGTGCAGATGTTTACGGGATAGCCGGTTAAAAACTCTAAACTGACCGACAATAACCAAACTGAGCAAAATAGTTACTCAATCTTTAAAATCACTGAGGGCTATATAACTGTTAAGCGGAACACTTAAGGAATCAGCAATAGGCGGACATTTAGCCTTGAAAAGATAAAAAATTTTTGGGGGTAAAGATAGTTCAGGCAAGGTTTCGTAATAACCCATCCCTTTAGCCAATAAAAGGTCAGCGTTGATTAAAGTCCGGTAAAAAGACTTGCTGACTAAAGAAAGGTCTAGCCCTGGCGTATCAGTGCCGGTGGTGATGACCTTTTTAAATTTAGCCCCAATTTCAAGAGCTTGAAGGTCTTTTAAGGTAAGGTCATTTTGGGCGGGGTTTTCCTTAACTACATATACTACCTCGGCGTATTCTTCAAGTTTTTGAAACAAAGGCAGGTCAAAAAAACATTCACCGGCGTTGTCGGCAAGATACAGGATTTGTTGGCTTTTTTTTATTTTTTTAAAGCTAATTAAAAGCTCCTCCAGGGCTTTTATATTATTTCGGGCAAAACGTACCGGCGACTGCAGTTCTTTTTTTACTGTGTCTAAGTCAACAAAAAAATCAATACTGTTTCCTAAGACAGCTAAAGCAAATAAGGAAGGCAAGTCGTTCTTTAACTTTATTCCGGCCACCAGGGCCGCGGCAATAGCTATTTCCTCTTTTTTAACGTTGACAAAAGGGTCCTTATTTCCGGTAGTCGAACGGATTATTCTTTGCAATTCCCCGGCTAATTGAGTTGGAATAGCCGAGAAAGAAAAAGATGAATTTAAGTAAGCCAATCCCTTTTTAAGCGCGGCTTCCTCCTGGGCCGGGTCTTGACCGGCCAGACTCGCCGTGCGGTGGGTTAAGCCTTCCAGGCATTGGTAGCAATATTCTTTTGCCCGTATGGTAAAAGCACCCCTTTAAAAAATTGGATTACCAATATTACCACGCGGTCCGTTTCAGTCCGGCTTTGCTCCGGTGTCTCACCGGCCCGGAGCATCTAAGAGCGACGTTGGACGAACAGCAGGCGGATTTTGCTAAGTAAAAAAAATAACCGTGTTTTTAAATAAAGGCTATTTTCCGGCAATTAATTCGTCTAAAGTTTTAAAAGCGTACCCTTGACTCTTTATATCTTTGATGAGCCTGTCTAAAGTCTCCGTATTATCCCGGGAAACAGCGTGAAGGAGAACAACCGCCCCAGGGTGTAAGTTGTCCATTACCGTCTGGTAGGCTTCTTCAGGTCCGCCAGGCATGGGGACCCAGTCCTTCATGGCCAGGCTCCAAAAAATGTTGTAATAGCCTAAAGCTTTGGTCTGGGCTAGGGTTCGTTCACTGTACTCCCCTTTTGGGGAGCGCAAATAAATCATGTTTTTCCCGGTAAGCCGGTTAAATTCATTTTCTACTTGTTCAAGCTCCACTTTAATTTGTTCGGCGGTCAGATCAGGAAAACAAGGGTGATTCATGGAGTGGTTGCCCACGATATGTCCTTCTTTAACCATCCTTTTAATCAGTTCGGGCTGTGATTTTAAATAGTGCCCGGTGACAAAAAAGGCCGCCGGTACATTGTTTTCCCGTAAAATATCCAGGATTTTGGGAGTGTATCCATTTTCATACCCTTCGTCAAAGGTTAAATATATTTCCTTACGGGAAGGGTTACCCAGGTAATAAGCGTCATATTTCTTTAAGGTTTGCTGAATGGTAACAGGCACCTCGGGCGGGGCATGAAGCTCATTTCTTTTGAGTCCCCAGCCGCGTATTTCGTTGGGTAGGTTTTCCAAAGCCCCGGTGGGCTCAGTAACATTAGTAAGAGATTCTGAAACAGGGGTACCGGTTTTAGGTGGCTCTTGTTTTGCCTCCGGTTTTATTTGGTTAACCTGTTTTTTATTATCTGGCGTAATCACTTTTGCTTGGGGATAAATCTTTTCCTTTGTATTTTGGGAAGAAGGTTGGTTTTTGTTAGCGTAAACAGTAATAACTACCGCCAGCACTACAAAAAGAAAAACAATTAACCGCGAAATTTTCTTCATTTGTTTTACCTCCGATACTGAGTTAATTTAGTTCTTTTAATGTTAGGGTAGACAAAAAAAGACAATTTATCCCCCAAAAAGTCATTTTAGATTAAAGTATTCGTCAAAAAACCGGGTTTTCCTTTAAAAAGTATTCATTCTTCTCTAACATTTTGATATAATTAAGCGCGTGTTTATAAGGGTTAAAGTAATGGAGGTTTTATTAAGTTGAAAGTTTTACCCAAAGGCGCCCCCCAGCTAAAAGAAGAGGTTTTCGGGCCGGGTTTGTGTACCGCTTGCGGGGGGTGTGTGGGTTACTGTCCGTACATTAAAGCAGTTGCCGACCGGGTAGCTATGATTTACCCCTGTAATTGCGAGGAAGGGCAATGTTATCAAGTGTGCCCTCGTACTTTAACCGACCTTCCTTTTTTGCGCGCCCGGGTTTTTGGGGAAAGAGCTTTAGAATTTGATAAGTTCAACCAGGATAGTTTAGAGGCTGTGCTTGGTGTTTGCCGGGCACTCTACTTTGCCCGGGCCGGTACAGCCGCCGGAAATTTTCAGGGACAATACGGCGGGGTAACTACTGCTTTAATGCGTTATGCTTTAACTACCGGTAAAATTGACGGTGCCTTGCTTGTGGGAGGTAAGCCGGCGCAACCCCGGCCGGTTTTGGCCACCACCATACAACAGGTAGATGCCTGCACCGGAACTAAATATGCTGCCCTTCCCACCTTAAGTATGCTCTACCAGCCAACTCAAAACACATCCTGCTTAGGTATAGTGGGACGACCCTGCCAGGTAACGGCCTTGCGTAAAATGCAGCAGGTTGGAGCCGGGGCAGCCGGACAGGTTAAGCTGACCATTGGTTTATTTTGTTTTTGGTCTTTAGGACCTGAATTTATCCCCTGGCTAATCGGGAAAGGGTTAGGGTTAATTGATAAAATGGATATTACGGTAGACGATGTTTTGTTTAAAAAAGGAGAGGAGGCTATTCGTCAAAACCTGGCGGAAATCCGGTCTTTTATCAAACCTTCCTGCCAGTTATGCTACGATCCGGTGGCGGAACTGGCCGATCTTGCCGTTGGTTCAACCGAGTACGAGGCAGACTGGAATACTTTGCTTGTTCGCTCCCGGAATGGCGAAGATTTAGTAAAGGAAGCCCTGCAGCAGGGTATTTTAGAAGTTAAGCCTTATCCAAAAGAACGCTTACCCTTATTAAAGCAAGCTGTTTTGGCCAAAAAACAAAGGGTACTGCAGGCGTTAAAAGCGGAAAAGGAAAGAGAAAACAGCCGGGTTGGTTATTTGAATTTAAGTCCGGCTGAGATAAATTTTTACCTTAAACTATAAAACATAAAATAAAATATAACTATATATGGAAAGAGTGGGAAATTTAGTGGGTTGGCAGGACATTGTCCGGGAAGAACCGGGAAAACGGGTTCTCCTAAATGGTAACGAGGCTATGGCCCGGGGGGCTTTGGAGGCAGGAGTGCATTTTGTCTCCGCTTATCCTGGTTCCCCTTCTTCTGAAGTAACCGATGTTTTAGCGCAGGTAAGTGAAAATTTTAACTTTTACGTGGAATGGTCCGTAAATGAAATTGTGGCGCTGGAAGGGGCGGCCGGAGCCTCTTTTGCCGGTTTAAGAGCTCTTTGTACCATGAAGGCTGATGGTTTAAACGTCGCCTATGATTTTTTAACCAGTATGAATCTGGGTGGCTGCCGGGGAGGACTGGTCCTGGTGGTGGCGGATGACCCTTTTGGCCACTCGAGTTTAAAAGAGTATGATTCGCGTTTTTTAGCCGCCGCAGCCTGGGTGCCGGCATTAGAGCCCTCTACTGTTCAGGAAGCCAGGGATATGGTAAAATGGGCCTTTTATTTGAGTGAACAAATAAAAGGGCCGGTAATGGTCCGTTCGGTTACGCGGGTATCTCATTCACGGGGTATAATTACGTTAGGAGACATAGAACAAACGGTTCGGGAAGCTGATTTTAGACCCACCCGGCAGTTTCATACTTTTACCCGTTTTCACCAAGAGGTTAGGGAAAGACTTAAACAGGCCGAAGAATTATTTGCGGTCAGCCCCTTTAATTTTTCTTTTGGCGCCGAAAAAGCAGACCTTACGATATTTACCTGCGGCCCCGGGTGGTTATACGCTAAAGAGGCGTTAACCTCGCTCCAGCTCGAGGATCAAGTGAAAATTGTACGTCCGGGCACCCCTTTTCCGCTCCCCAAACAATTTATTTTAAGTCATCTGAACGGCGCAAAGAAAGTGGTTTTCATTGAGGAAACAAGACCTTTTTTAGAAGAAAAAGTTCTGGCCTTTTACGCTTTGCACAGTGAGAATTTAGGTCAAATAAAATTTTACGGCAAAGCTACCGGCCATGTTAGCGGTATTCGCGGTCCTGAATGTGGTGAAATGAATACCGATATTGTAAGGGAAGTTTTGATTGGGTTAACCGGCCGGCCGTACCACGTTCCCATTGTATCGTTGACCAAAGAAGAAAAAAAATCTTTGCAGGCATCGCTGCCCCCGCGTGACTACATGTTATGTCCCGGTTGTCCTCACCGGGCTTCTTTTTGGGTGGTAAAAAGCGCTCTGGCTTTAGAAGGGAATAACGGTATTGTTACCGGGGATATTGGCTGTTACAGTATGGGGGCCATGGAAACCGGTTTTAATTTATTTAATACGCTTCATTGTATGGGAGCCGGGGCCGGCATTGCCGGTGGGTTGAGTAAACTTGGCGCTTATGGTTTTAAACAACCAGTGGTAACTATGGTTGGCGATTCTACCTTTTACCATGCCGTTATTCCGGCTTTAATTAACGGCCGATGGAATAAGGCTAATTATCTTTGTATTGTTTTAGATAACGGGGTTACGGCCATGACCGGTCACCAACCCCACCCTGGTTCAGGAAAAAATGCCGTGGGCGAAGAAGCCGAAGTAGTTTCTATTGAAGAAATAGCCAAAAGCTTGGGTTTTATGGTTAAGGTGAGTGACCCCTTTCGCTATAACCAGGCCATTCAGGACGTTCTAGAGTTCATCCGGATGCCGGGCCTTAAAGTTTTAATTTTCCGCCAACCCTGTGCTCTGGCGGCAAGCCGGGAGCAAAAACGGCGGAAGGTGGTAGTCCGGCAGGAACTTTGCCGCGGGGACGCCTGCGGCTGTATGCGTTTTTGTACTGCGGTATGGGGCTGTCCGGCCAATGTGTGGGACAAAGAGCGTGAGGCCGCCGCGATTGACCCGGCAATTTGTGTTGGCTGTGGGGTTTGTATTGACTTGTGTCCGGCCGGGGCCATTGTTTGGGAAGGAGATGAATAAAAGTAAATGCAAACAGAATCCTTACTAAAAGAGCCAGTTAACCTTATTATCACCGGCGTAGGCGGTCAGGGCAACATCCTGGTCTCGGAAATAGTGGCTCAAACTGGCTGCCGTCAAAAATACAACGTGGTGGTAGGAGAGTCCTATGGCCTTTCTCAACGCGGCGGGGCGGTTTCCAGCCACGCGCGTTTATTTCGGCACCAGGAATATGGGCCTATTATTCCTTTAGGGAAGGCTGATATAATTTTTGGGTTTGAGCCGCTAGAAGCGGTCCGTCAGGCGGTAGATTACGGACATAAAAACTCCTGTCTCATTATAAATTCCCACCCGGTTTACCCTATTGGGGTGCGGCGGGGTAAAAATAAAGTCCCGTCACTGGAATTATTATTTAAAAAATTACGGGAAATAGTGGCGGAAGTATTGATTATCCCGGCCACTAAACTGGCCGGCCAATTAGGGGAGGCCATGGTTCAAAACGTGGGTATGGTAGGGGCACTAGCCGGTTCAGGCTGCCTGCCTTTTCGGGCCGATAGCTTTATTGAAGTAATAAAAAAAGTAGTTCCGCCCAAAGCTAGAGCCCTTAACGAAAAAGCCTTTTATTTGGGGTTGGAAGAGGTCCAAAAAATTAAATCCCTTAAATAAAAAAAGCCGGTTAAAAATGAACCGGCTTCTCATCCAGGAGAAATTTTTAATTATAAACTTTATAAACTATTTAATTGCTTAAAGACTACTTCTTTCTACTATCCAGGCGCAAGCCCTAGGCCACATTTCTTTATGGGCCTTTTTACTGGTGGATAAACCAATATGACCCCGGTCTATGGTCATTAACTCTTTGTCGTCACTGGAAATAAGCTCCAAAAGTACGGTGTTTGACTCTGGCGGAGCAATATGGTCTTTTTCCGCGCTTAGAATTAAAGTGGGCATGTTTATCTTTTTTAAATCGATTTTTTTCCCCTCAATGGTATATTCTCCTTTAACAATCTTGTTTTCGTGGTACCATTCCCTAATATACTCCTTATACACTTCACCGGGAATGGGTGGTGAATCGTAAATCCAGCGCTCCATCCTTAAAAAATCGGTTACAAAGTCTTCTTCTTCCAGGTGGGTAAACAAACCCTCATATTTACCGCAAATCAACATTACCGGGTCTACCCCTAAAAACCCCGTATTCATAAATTCTCCCGGCACGCAACCATAAGCCTCGACAATCTTTCCCGGATCAACGCTTCTGGCCCACTTGGCCAAAGTATTAGAGGTGTTAAAATTTATGGGGGTTGCTTGCAGCACTAAATTTTTAACTTTTTCCGGATACAAGGTGCTGTAAATAGTGGAAAGAGTACCCCCCAAACAATAACCGTGCAAGGTTAATTGGGGTACATTTTCATCTGCTCTTAATTTTTCCACGCAATAATCAATAAAATCAATGTAGTCGGCGATATTTAAATATTTATCTGTTCGGGAAGGATAGCCCCAGTCAATCATATAAATGTTAAGACCTGCTTCAAGTAACCTTCTAATAACACTAATCTCCGGATTAAGGTCCATTACGGATGGCCGGTTAATATAAGCGTATACAACCAGCACGGGTACCGGGTGAGTTTTTTCTACCAACGGGTGGTAGTGCAAAAGCTTAAACACCCCTTCACTTACGACTTCATCGCGTGGCGTGGTCCAGACATCAATTCCTTCTTTTAGTGTTTCCTCCAGAACATTAAACAACTTTGCCCTCAGCTTGGCCACATCTTCCATCCTTATAACCCTCCTTTTTTTGGTGGTTAAACTTACTTCTCAGCTTGTTTTTTCTTCCGCGCCGTTTTCTTTTTAGGCTTTTCAGGTGGAATAGGCTTCTTCTGGTTGGGGAGAGACGCTTTGAAGAAACCCCTTTCTTTGTTGCAAATCTTTTATTTCCCGGTTTAATTCAAATTCCCGTTTTTCTAAGTCTCTAACCCTTCTTCTTAAGGCGTGCAATCTTTGGTATGCATCGTCTATTTCCGAACGGTAGACAAAAGGCAAAAAGGGATAAGCGCCGAAAAGGGCTTCCCAAAACTTTCTTTGATTAACAATAGTATCCATAAGTTCATGAATCATTCTGGACTGAGCCTCAACAAAACTATCTTCGCCTAATAATCGTTCATAAAGATTTGCGGCGGTGCCTATTGACAATTCAACAAACTTACGGTAGGGGAGAGCCTCCGGTGAATGACCCGGATTGTTTTCAGGGTTATTATGGCCCGGATTATTCCCGGGGTTATGGCCGCTTTTGGCTTCGGTCATTAGCTTAGTAAATTCTTCTTGTACTTTTTCCCAGGTTTCATATAGTTTAGTGTAATAATCAAACCAGGCTTTTTGCAGTTCAACTTGACTGTTTAATCCTTTAAAGAAAGCATCCAGGGCTTCTTTGGGCAACATAAAAGGAATATTTTCCCACCCCTCTTGCAGCTTGGTTAAGGGTTCAGTATAAACGGTCTGTCCTGTTTTTAGTAAATTTAACCAGTAATTATTGATCGTATTTACCATATCATGATAACTCTTGAGCCAGACCTCATAAAAATTTTTATAATAAGGGACAAGAGATAATAGGTCAAAAGGGCCCTGTCCTGGACCCGGGTTATGTCCCGGATTAGAACTCCCTTTAACCGGGAGAATTTTTTGGGTTAATTCACCCAAAGCTTTTTCGACTCCTTCATACAACTTAAGGTAAGAATCAAAAAACCCTTTTTGGAGTTTAAAATAATTATTTATTCCTTCGGAAAAAGTTTCCAAAATTTCTTGAGGCATCAGAGACGGAACCTCTTTCCATCCCTCGCGTGCCTGAGTAAAAGGCGTCGTGTAAAATGTTTGCCCTGCTTTAAGCATGTTTAACCAGGTTTCGCTAAATGTCTGCAGCATTTCCTGGTAGTTTTTTGCCCAGGTTTCTAACATTTCTTTAGCTCCTTCGGCAAAGGTTTTAGGAGTTTCTTTTTCTCCCTCTTTTTCCTCTTCTTTAATTGTTTCCCCGAACATTCCTAACGTGGAAAGCAGGCTTTGATAAATTTTTTGGTATGACTCATTCCACAATTTAAAAAGTTCAAGATAACTTTCCATAATTTTGGTATAGAAAGAAGGTTCCTGAGTTAAAGGTGTTATGGGCATCGGCAAAAACTTTAAAAAAGTTTCCCACGGATTACCTATTAAAGGATTACTCATCATTGGAAACATAAAAGGACTTCCTCCGCTCAGCTTTAAACCGGTCATAGTTTCCAGGGGACGAAAGAACATTTTAAACATTTCCTGGTAAATGGGACTTAAATGTTCGGCCCATTTCGTTGACCCCGGGTCACGGCCGGAAACGTACTCTTGCCAGCTTTTACTTTCGTGCTCAAACATTTTTAATTGGGTTAACATTAACTCAAAACTCTCCCGTGGTAAATCCAAATATAATTTTAAAAACTTATCCATTGCCGTGCCTCCTTAAAAATTTTATTAGTTAACCGTAAACTTTGTTAATTAGCTAATTAAATATTTTTAATTTATTATCCTTCCCGTCTTTGCATTTTAACTGCTTGTCCTTAAAATTTACCTTTTAACTCTTTTAACCCTCCCTTCTTGATCAAGATAATTTTTATAAAATTGAAGCTATTTAGAATATACTATAACAATAACTTAATATCAATATAAAAAAACAATATACTCATTAAACTATTTCCATTTAAGTTTTATTATGCTGAGAATGATATTCTATTTTATAACGTTATTCTTGTCAACCATATTTTATCATAAATAAATTTATATGACATTTGTTGCGCTATTTCGCGTTCTCCTTTCTAAAACGTTAATTTTTCTCCTTAGCTCGTTTACCCTTTGATAAAAGGTATCAATTTCGGTGCGGCAAACAAAAGGTAAGGCCGGATTATCCATTAGTAGGCTTTCCCAAAAATCTCTCAGGTATTTTAGCGTATCCATAAAACTATGGAGCATTTTGGCTTGGGTTTCAACGTAAAGATCTGATTTTAAAAGTAAATCAAAATGTTCTTTAAGGGTAGCCAGACAGATAGATAAAAAATTTTCAAAGGTAAGGCCCCTGCCCGCAATCTGACAGGCGGGTTGGGCAAGGGAGACGCTGGCGAAATGATCTGTTCCGCCTTCGTAATTGCGGGCAGGGTCTGGAGCGTTTCTTTTTAGCTCGGTCATTTTAACCCTAAATTTACTTAATGCTTCCTCCCATCCTTGATAAAGAAGAGTGTAATAATCAATCCACGAGCGCTGTAAATCAAAGTAACTATATGCTCCTTTTAAATATAAAGCCGCTGTTTTTTGCGGTTCCCAGTACATTTACTTTCCTCCTGACGCCCTGCCCGCTTCGCAGCAGGCGGGAAAAATTTCTTTACCTTCTTACATTTTATTATATTAACTAGCGGCTTAAAAAGTACCGGGAACAATTTTTACCTTTATTTAGCGCGCCACCATAATTAAAAAATTTTATAAAAATTATAACATACCTTTTAAACTAAATCAGTTAAGTTTTGATTAAGTTTTGATTAAGAAATTGTTAAGCCTGTTTAGCGGCAATTAAAGCGGCTC
>DMDI01000008.1 GCA_003445555.1 Desulfotomaculum sp.
GTGCTCCGATTGTAAGAACAACAGGACACAAGTCTGAAGGAATGGAGGGTATTCTTGAAGCGATTATTCTTGTTGCAGAAAATAAAATCAGTTTTAACAGCCAGGGAGTTAAGTACGGTCAGGAAATAGAGAACGAAATTAAGATAATACAGGATCTGCTGGAAAAAAATAATAAAATCCCGGGCAAACACGGTACTCGCTGGCTGCCAGTGAAGCTTCTTGAAAATGATAAAGACATACGAGACGCAGTTAATTCTCCTGAAATTGATAATCAGATCGAAAAAAGTGTTGCCCATATTGAAAAAATTACCGGTGAATCTCCGGAGACCTCTATTGCAGCCGGTAGATATGGATTTATTTCCGGCGCATGCCAGGAAGCAGTGCGTTCCACTATTGAAATCAGACATACTGTTTCAGACAGGATAGATGCAGTCCTTACAAATCGTGTTCTGGGACTGCCAGTTTTTCTCGGTCTCATGTATCTTGTTTTTTATCTGACCTTTACCCTCGGGGATCCACCCATGGGATGGATAGAAGATTTTTTTGCATGGTTGAGCGGCGCTGTTGCAGGCTTGTGGCCTGAAGGATCTGACAGCCTTATCAAATCTCTTCTGACAGAAGGCATAATAGGTGGTGTAGGTGGAGTCATTGTATTTCTGCCGAACATCCTTCTTCTCTTTCTGGCAATTGCCATACTTGAGGACACTGGTTATATGGCCAGGGCAGCATTCATTATGGACAGGTTGATGCATAAAATAGGCCTCCACGGAAAGAGTTTTATTCCTATGCTGATCGGCTTCGGATGTTCTGTCCCGGCAATCATGGCTACCCGGACTCTGGAAAACAGGCAGGACAGGCTTACGACAATGCTTGTGATACCGCTAATGAGCTGTGGTGCCAGACTGCCGATCTATGCCCTTATAATACCGGCGTTTTTTCCTCAGGCATTACACGGTACAATGTTGTGGATTATGTACATCATCGGCATCCTGCTGGCAATATTATCTGCAAAACTGCTTCGAAAGACAATCTTCAGTGGAGAATCCGTTCCGTTTGTTATGGAGTTGCCGCCATACCGAATGCCGACAGTTAAAAGTGTATTTATTCATATGTGGGATCGAGGAAAGCTTTATCTTAAAAAAGCCGGAACCATTATTCTCGGTATTTCGATTTTATTATGGGTAATATCCACCTTTCCTAAATTGCCAGAAAGTGAAATTAAACAATTTGAGAGTGAAAAGCAGATGATGCAGGAAAAGATAACTGATAATGAAGAAAAAAATAAATATGCAGCATCAATTGAAAGCAGATTTGCCGAGGAGTCTCTTCGATACAGCATAGCCGGCCGCATAGGAAGTTTTATCGAGCCTTTTTTAAAACCCATCGGATTTGACTGGAAAATAGGCACTGCGCTGATAGGGGCTTTTGCAGCCAAAGAGGTTTTTGTTGCCCAGTTGGGGATTGTCCATTCTGTAGGCAAGGTTGAAGAAGATTCGGAAACGCTGCGGGAAAAGCTGAAGAGCACATATAACCCATTGACAGGATTCTGCATAATGCTTTTTTGTCTCATAAGTACGCCCTGCATGGCTACTACAGCTATTGTAGTAAGAGAAAGCGGTTCCTGGAAATGGGCCATGCTGCAGCTTGGAGGGCTTACAATAATGGCTTACATCTTTACCTTTATTGCTTTCCAGGCCGGTAGAATTCTCGGCATAGGAATTTAAAAGGAGATCTTTTATGCATTCAATGCTTTCGGAATTAATTGTTATAGGGGTCATTGTATCTGTGGTTGCGGGTTTTTTAATAAAATCAGTTTATCAGATAACTATGAAGGGTAAGGACAGATGTTTCGGGTGCAGCACATGTAATTGTAATGATATTGACAGGAGGAAATGATGTGCGTTGCGTTGATAGGTGGTATTGACAGTCTTGAGAGAGACTACAAAAATGAAGCTGTAAAATATGGAGTGTTTTTGAAGGTATATACAAAGGGAAAAATTAATCTTGATGCTAAGTTGAAAGCAGTTGATGCAATAGTTGTGTTTACAGGAAAAACATCTCATCGTATCAGAAACCAGGCAGTTTGTACAGCAAGGATGGAGCAGATACCGGTAATTATGAGTCATTCTTGCGGAATATGCAGTCTCCGGAATTGCCTGGGAAGACTTGTGTCAGGAAACGATCCGGAATTGCCTGATAAAAGCAGTACAATATACAAATCATAAAAAACAAGGGCGAAAAACATAATGATCGGAGATAACAAAAAATTGTGCAGTATAAAACAGATTTTAGCTGTTCTTGTGACAACAGGGATACTTATGGCATCATCATTGTCATTTGCGGCAAGACCACTTGTAACGGATGATTCAGGCACGGTGGGAAAAAAAACATTCCAGGCTGAGCTTGGAATTGAATCTTCTTCCAGAAAAGACACAGAAGACAATGTGGAAGTAAAAGAAACACAAACAGAACTTTCAGGGGTTTTTACTTATGGGATTACAAACACCATTGATTTTGTATTCGGATTCCCATATGCGTGGAAAAAAGTAAAAGAGGATGGGGAAACAGTCTTTGATGCAAATAAATTTAACGATACTTCTATTGAAGTAAAATGGCGTTTTTTTGAGAAGGATGGTTTTGGATTAGCGCTTAAACCTGGCATTTCTTTACCAACAGGAAATGACGAAAAAGGGTTTGGAACGGGAAGGATAGGATACGGGCTGACATTTATAGCATCAAAAGAAATTGAACCTTTTGGTTTTCATTTTAACGCAGGGTATTCTTATAACGATAATAGAATAGATGAGAGAAAAGACATATGGTCAGTATCAACTGCAGTAACATATGAGGTAATAAAGAATATGCGACTTGTTGCGGATATAGGCATTCAGCGTAATACAAACCCCGAGGTCCAGACATCCCCTGCTTTTGGTCTTTTAGGTATGAACTATTCGATCAACAAAAATATTATGTTGGATGCCGGATATAAATTTGGTTTGAATAAACAGGAGGCAGATAATACTGTTATAGCTGGAATAACACTGATTTTCTGAAAATCTATGCGATGTAAGGGTGTTTTGTTGGGTCTGAAATGATTAATACTGTGGTTAGCCAATTTATAATAAGGAGGCTTATGGTATGGAGTGGCTGCATTCAGCAATTGACGGCCTGTTGCCTAAAGTTGCTTTTCCAAAAACCATCTGGATGCTTTACAAAAATACTTGTAATTAACGAACAACCTATAAATTTCTTCTGTTGTATACAAAAATGCCTGAAATCTGCATGAAATAGCCTTATTTACAGCTGCCACAGAGTTGCCAGTCCTTGTTTTGACTGGTTTTGCCATTATCCCCTTTAACGGTTTCTTCAAGTATCTTATTAACGTTTCTATATTCTGGATGGTACAGATGACATATTCCTGTATAGATACTTTCCATAATCCTCTCCATCGTGCGCGGTCGAAACCATAACGGACACTTCTTGCGTAGGAACGCTCCATGAGGTATTGACGGATTTTAAGGTCTCTTTTAGCTTTGAAGCTTTTTGTTATCGATATCATCTTATCCAATTCATCTTTACGGATATGACGCTGGACAGACCGTGAATAACTATCCTTGGTACATTGAAGACGGAGATCACACGCCCTACAATCTTTCCCTTTCGCCGCATAGCCAATGTTGTTGCGATGCGAATGATAGGACCTTCTATTTAGCGTTTTCTCGGCGGGTATTTACATCGCCTTCTTTTCCTTCCAGTCTTTTTTCTAGCTCCATATAACCATTGTACAGATATTTCTTAAGGGAACTGATATCTATGACCGAGTTATTGGAGGCATTTGCATCAATAAGGCTTGCATCCATAAACACCTTCGTTCCATCCATAAGACCTTTTTCAACGCACTGGATGACGATGTGTTCGAAGAAATGCCTGAACACCTCATGTTAAAAACCCATATTTTTCTCAATCTGTCTTCATCGTCTTTTGACTTGCCGACATAGCCGAAATAAACCCGGGCTTCTTCGCCGGGAAGTGTGTGTATTCT
>DMDI01000142.1 GCA_003445555.1 Desulfotomaculum sp.
AATCAACCGTCTTTCTTCCGCCTTAATTCGAACCTCGACCAAATGTATAAACGCTTTGGATGCTCTAAGGTCTTTGAAAGATGGTCTTGACCAGCATCCTTCTATAACCAAAGAAGAAAAAGAAAGACTTTTAAATTTTATTTCTGTAGCCCGCCAAGAATACGATGAAATTGCTAAAAAGGAAATTCAAAAGGCTTTTGTATATTCTTATGAGGAGTCGGCAAAGGTTTTATTCGATAATTATTTAGACAATATAGAAGCTTATTGCAACAGCACTAAGCTTAAAGACCCGATTACAGATGAAGAAGTAAGCCCTGATGAAAAATTAATGCGTTCAATTGAAGAACAAATTGGTGTTTCAGAAAACGCAAAGAAAAGCTTCCGGGAAGAGATTCTTCTCCGCCTGTCAAGCTACGCCCGCAAGGGTAGAAAATTTGACTATACCTCCCACGAACGGCTGCGTGAGGCGGTGGAGAAAAAACTTTTTGCTGACCTTAAAGACGTGGTAAAAATAACTACTTCCACCAAAACGCCCGACGCAGAGCAGCTAAAGCGCATTAATGGGGTAAGCGCCAAATTAATCTCAGAGTATGATTATTGTCCTGTTTGCGCTAACGAACTCCTTAAATATGTGGGTAGTCTTTTAAACAGATAATCTATTGCCTTACCCAAAGCAAGCCCAGGGGGTATTTACCGTGGACGGTAATTATGTTGTTACGCGTGAAGACTGGTCTCTTCACCGAAAAGGCGAAATTGACCGCCAACGCCACCAGGAAAAAATTAAAGAAGCTCTTAAAAAGAACCTGCCCGACTTGGTTAGCGAAGAAAGTATCATTACTTCTGACGGACAGAAAGTTATCAAAGTACCCATTCGTACCTTAGACGAATATCATTTTTATTATGATCAAGACAAAAAAACGCACGCCGGTCAGGGAGACGGAAAGAGTAAAGTGGGAGATGTACTGGCTCGCGAGCCAAACGCCGGAAGTGGCCAAGGTAAAGGGGCCGGTGAAGAACCCGGCCTGGATTATTACGAAGCTGAAATAACGGTGGACGAGTTGGCAGAAATGGTATTTGAAGACCTGGGACTGCCCAACCTTAAACCTAAAAAGAAAGCGGAGTTGGCCAGTGAGGCAGTTGAATTTAAAGATATTAGAAAAAAGGGGATTAGCAGCAATATTGACCGTAAACGAACGGTTTTAGAGGCTATTAAACGCCGCGCCTTATCCGGCCAGAATAGTTTAACTAAAATAACTCCTGATGACTTGCGCTTTAAAACCTGGGAACTTACCTACAAAGAGGAATCGAATGCGGTAGTTCTAGCCATGATGGATACCAGTGGTTCCATGGGCGTATACGAAAAATACATTGCCCGGAGCTTCTTTTTTTGGATGGTTCGTTTTTTACGGACCAAGTATCAAAATGTGCAAATTATCTTTTTGGCCCATCATGTAACCGCCGCCGAGGTAAGCGAGGAGGAATTTTTTACTAAAGGCGCCGCCGGGGGAACCCGTTGTTCCTCAGTTTATAAGCTGGCGCTGGAGATTATCAAAAACCGCTTTAGCCCCCAGGATTACAACCTTTATGCCTTTCATTTTTCCGACGGGGAAAATCTGTTTTCGGACAATGAACTTTGCCTGACGTTAATGAAGGAGTTATTAAAGCAGTGTAATTTAGTTGATTACGGAGAAATCAAAAGTCCTATTTATGGTTACGGCGACAGTGCTTTACGCCTGACCTTTAAAAAATTAACCGACCCCGGTTTTATAGCCGTAATAATCAAAGACAAAAGTTATGTTTACCCGGCCTTGAAGAAGTTTTTTGCCCAGACCCAAGGGCAGTAACCAGCTTATAAGGAAGTATTTAACGTCTGGCAAAATGGTAAAGCTTTAAAAAGGGGTAATTTTAAGCTATGGATACAAGAGATGAATTACGTATCCTTGAAGAAGCAATAGAAAAAATAATTTTTAAAGCTAAGGAGTTAGGCCTGGATTTTTATGACATGTATTTTGAAATTTGTCCGGCCGACATTATTTACACTTTTGGGGCCTACGGCATGCCTACGCGGTTTTCTCACTGGACATTCGGCAAAGCTTACCACAAAATGAAAACATTTTATGACTATAACTTAAGCAAGATTTATGAACTAGTAGTTAACTCCAATCCTTGCTACGCCTTCTTATTAGAAGGCAACTCCTTAATTCAAAATAAGCTGGTGACTGCCCACGTGCTGGGCCACAGTGACTTTTTTAAAAATAACCTGCACTTTAAACATACGGCAAAAAATATGGTGGAATCAATGGCCAGTGCGGCTCAAAGGTTCCGGGAATATGAGCAAAATTACGGCCGGGATAAAGTAGAGGTTTTTTTAGACGCGGTAATTTCTATCCAAGAACACGTTGACCCTTATTATTGGATGGGAATACAAGAGCCAAAAGCAGACCAACGGACCGGGAAAAAATGTTCTTGGACTAAGGAAAAATGTTTGACCAACGGGGTGGAGCAAAAAGAGACGCCTTATGACGACCTTTGGAGGCTGGACAACCTCCAGAGGAGCCCGTCCGAAGAAAGACAAAAAGAAAAAGACAAAAAATTTCCTCCCAAACCCCAAAAGGACTTGTTGCTTTTTATTGTGGAACAGGCCAGGGATTTGGAAGACTGGCAGCGCGACATTATTTCGGTTATTCGCCAGGAAATGCTTTACTTTTGGCCTCAGATGGAGACTAAGATAATGAATGAAGGATGGGCTACTTACTGGCACCTGCAAATTATACGGGAAATAGAGCTGGCTGAAGATGAAGCTATTGAGTTTGCCAAAATGCACGCAAGCGTTATTCAGCCTTCTCGCTTTCATTTAAACCCTTATTACCTGGGCTTAAAAATTTTTGAGGATATTGAAAAGCGGTGGAACCAACCAATAGCAGAAGAAAAGAAGAAATACAAACGTTTGGAAGGAGAAGGAAAGAAGAAAATTTTTGAAGTTCGGGAAATGGAAAATGATATATCATTTTTAAGAAATTACCTGACCAAGGAACTGGTGGAGGAACTTGATTTATATCTTTACAAAAAAGAGAAAGATGAATGGAAAATAGTAGAAAAAGATTGGGCAAAGGTCAGAGACGAAATTGTAGCCGGTATGACCAATTGCGGCTATCCCCATATTGTCGTAGAAGACGGCGATTTTAACAAAAGGGGGGAGCTGTACTTGCGGCATTGTTACGAAGGAATTAACCTGGACGTATATTATCTTGAAAAAACTTTACCCAGTGTACACCAGCTTTGGGGCCGGACAGTACATTTAGAAACTGTCCTGGACGAAAGAAAAATTCTTTTTACTTTTAACGGAGAAAGGATAATTAAAAGATTTATCTAAGATTAAGGCTACCAAAATGCTCATTCGACAAACCCGTGATTTTTTTACCGGAAGCTAATTTTTTCTTCTTTAAGAGAAAATAAAAAAATATCAAAACATCTCTTTTGCTCAAGGCAAATCTACTCTTCCTTTTTAGTTGACGCCTAAGTTTAAGCATGTTACAATTTACTTCAGCCGTTAAAAAGACCCTTTCTTGCAGCAGGCAAGGTTTTTTTAAACGACTATTTTTTTATGTTTAATTTTTAGGTTAAATAGACCAATAGAAATTTTAAAAGGAATAGGGAGAGTAAAACTATCCGCCATGCAAGACATTAAAATAGGAGTAGCAAATCGTGGGATACCGGCCCTTCGGGTTGGGAGAGCCATTCGGGAAATGGGAGGAATATATGTTGCCTTTTATACAGAACAAGATAAAACAGCCCCTCATGTTACAAAATCCGATGAAGCCTATAATCTTCAAAGTGAATCGGGTTATGTAAATATAGACGAAATTATTTGGATTGCCAAACAGCACGATGTTAAAGCTCTTCATCCTGGGTGGGGTTTTGCCGCCGAAGATAGTCGTTTCCCGTCCCTTTGTAGAGAAAACGGAATTATTTTTATTGGCCCTTCAGAAGCCCCTATGAAAAAACTTGGAAATAAAGTTAGGGCAAGGGAAATTGCTCAATCAGTTTCCGTTCCAATAATTCCTGGTTCTCAGGAAGCGGTTACTTTAAGAGAGGCAAAACAGTTTGCTCAGGAAATAGGCTATCCGGTTATGCTTAAAAGCGAAGGGGGTGGCGGGGGCAAAGGAATAGTATTGATTAATTCTCCGGAAGAAATAGAATATCATTTTGAAAAGGCTTCTGTCATAGCTGAAGCAAGTTTTGGCAACCCAAATTTGTATATTGAAAAGTTTCTTTCTTCTGTCCGGCATTTAGAAATTCAAGCCGTGTGTGATTCACTTGGTAACGCGGTGGTTCTTGACGAACGAGACTGCTCTGTCCAAAGAAAGAATCAAAAAATATTAGAGATCACGCCTTCCTCATGGAAAAAGATGAATGAAGGCTTGCGAAGGGCTTTAAAAGAAGCAACCCTAAGAATTATATCCGCGGTAGGATATGATTCCCTAGGAACATTTGAATTCTTGGTAGATGAAGAATTAAACTATTATTTTATTGAAGCAAATACCAGACTTCAAGTAGAGCATGGAATTTCAGAACTACTATATAATATAGATTTAGTTGAAGAAATGATAAGAATTGCTTTTGGAGAAAAGCTTCGCCTAAAAAAGGAGGAATTAAAACCAAGAGGATTTGCCATGCAGTGCCGTATTAATTTTGAAGATCCTCAAAATGATTTTCAACCCAGTGCCGGTGAAATAATCCGGTACCTTTCTCCCGGGGGAGAAGGAATACGAGTTGACTCATGCGTTTTTGGCGGGTATGATTTTCCCAAAACTTATGATTCTCTCGGATGCCTTCTTATGGCCCATGGGAGGACATGGGGAAAAACCTTATCCATTATGGAACGTGCTCTCTCAGAATACATTGTGGGGGGATTAAAAACAACTATCCCCTTCCATAAAAAAATTATCTCCCATCTCAAATTTAGAGCTGGCGAAGCTGATACAAAGTTTATTGATAATGAACCTGAGTTAATGGTTTACCGGGAAACTGTTCCTGAGGAGCTGAGGCTTTCCCGTCTTATGGTTGAAATCACGGCAAAGGGATATAATCCTTACCTGGGATTAGGACTTTATCGAAAATTTGGCGATTCTAAGCTCGGCCCTTCGTCTTTCGACGTTTCTTCTTTCGTAAAAAATGCGGTCGGCGACCACTCTTATCGGCCCTTATTTTACCCTGGCGATCATCGGGACAAAGTTTTAAAATTATTAAGAAACTCAAAATATATAGAGTTCTGCAACACAACTCCTAGAGATGTTACTCAGTCAGAATCGGGAAACCGGTTTAGGCTGTTTTCAGATCGGTTAATTGGGCCATTGCTTGACCGGTGCGGATATTTTTCTATAGAAAGCGGCGGCGGAGCTCATTATCATGTGGCTATGTTGGGCTGTATGACCGATCCCTGGGAAGAGGCTGCAGAATGGAATTCTTTTGTCCCGTACACCCTAAAACAAATCCTGGTTCGCTCAACAAATTTGCTTGGTTATACTCCCCAAACAAAAGAGGTCATGAAACGAACGGCAGAAATGATTATTAAGCATTATCATATAATACGCTGCTTTGATTTTTTAAACCACATCCAAAACATGGTTCCGCTTGCAGAAATAATTCTTCAATCTGAAAATCGAATTTATGAACCGGCAATTAGCCTGAGTTGGGCGCAAGGATTTGATACTCCTTATTATCTTTCTGTACTGGAAGATATTCTTTCCGTGGTAGGTCAGATTATGGGATGTGAAAAAAATGAGGCCTCTAAAAAGATAATTCTTGGCCTTAAGGATATGGCGGGAGTATGCCCGCCAAACTTTATCAAAGGTTTAATTTCAGCTATGCTTGATAAATATCCTGAATTGGTTATCCAGTATCACCGTCACGCTACAGACGGTCTTGCTGTACCGGCTCTTGGGGCAGCGGCCCAGGCAGGAGCTAAAATCTTAGATGTAGCCGATGGACCCAGTGTAAGGTTTTATAGTCAGGCGGCAGTTATGCCTGTAGTAGCCTATATTGAAGGGGAACTTGGCTTAAAGACCCGCCTGGACAAAGAAAAAATTCGGGAAACCGCTTTTGTTCTCAAACAGATTATGCCTGTCTATGATTTATACTGCCGGCCAATATTTCTTGGGGTAGACTATGATGTTACCCGCCATGGTCTTCCTGGCGGTGCAACCGCGAGCAGCCAAGAGGAGGCACTTAAACAGGGATACGCATTTTTGCTGCCCAGTATCTTACAGGTTCTGGAATTATATCGCAAAATTATTGGATACCACGACGTTACACCTGGCTCTCAAATTACCTGGACCAATAGCTATCTTATGGTTGTTAAAGCTTATGAACGAGGCGGATTATCAGAGGTACAAAGAATTACCGG
>DMDI01000192.1 GCA_003445555.1 Desulfotomaculum sp.
GGCGCCGTGCGTTCAGTAGGTTTAACCGGTCTTTTTCTAAGCGGTTTAATAATAGCCCTTACTATTTTCACCACCCAACTAGTTTTCCCGGTTCAAGTATTTCAGGAAATGTCTTTGCCTACCTTTGAGACTTCCCGGCTGATATATTTTGGCCGCTTTATTCAGCGGCTAGAATCAATTTTTATTCCCCTGTGGGTTTTTGCCTGCTTAATTAAGGTTAGTCTTGGTTGCTATCTAATGTGCCTTATTCTTACCCGCTGGTTAAAACTACCTTATTACCGCCCCTTTATTTTACCGGTGGTGGTAATTACAATGGCTACCGCCTTCATTCCAGCTAATGTTAGGGAGGCCGGATGGGTGGATACGCAAATTGTGCGAGTTTTTGGGGCCATTCCGGCTTTTGGGCTGCCGGTCTTATTACTTCTCCTTGCTTTTTGGCGGCAAAGGCAAAGGGGCAAGGTAAGATGAAGAGGAAATTTTGCTTTTTTTTACTTATTTGTTTATTGTTTCAGACCGGATGCTGGGGTTTTCGGGAAGTGGATGAAGAAGCTTTTATCATGATTTTAGGACTGGACAAAGGAAAAGAAAATTTATTAGTCATAACGGCGCAAATT
Source organism: Desulfotomaculum sp. (assembly GCA_003445555.1). Taxonomy (GTDB): domain Bacteria; phylum Bacillota; class Desulfotomaculia; order Desulfotomaculales; family Nap2-2B; genus SCADC1-2-3. Next base: position 615 of record DMDI01000192.1, read on the forward strand.
GCGGTCCCGCGCGGTATGGGCGGCGGAGGAATGGGCCAGGGAGGGGGCACCACTTCCGGCGGGCAGGCGAAACCAACCATGACTGTAACGGTAGAGTGCCGTTCAATTTTGGCCGGTTTAAACATGCTTAATGCTACTTTAGAAAGAAAGCCTTCCTTAGCCCACCTAAAGGTAGTTGTAGTCTCTGATGAATTGGCCCGCCAGGGAATAAAGGCTTATTTAACCCAATTATTACGCTATTTCGAGTTTCGGCGCAGCACTTTTTTAGTAGTTTCCCGCGGGCCGGCCCAAAGACTGATTAAACAGTTTCAACCTATAATGGAAAACAACCCGGCCAAATTTGCCGAACTTTTTATGGGCAGTCAACGTTACGTGGGTTTTATTCCTTTTGGGCAAGTTCACCATTTTTATAATGATTTAAAGTCAACCACCGTCCAGCCGGTAGCTATGCTGGTTAGCTTAAAAGAAAAGCCGCCGGAGAATTATTTACCGGCCGAAGAAGAACAATTCTCGGAGGGCCAATTTTATGCCGGTCAGTTGCCGCTTAAAGGGGGCAATAATATTGAGCTTATGGGCACGGCTGTTTTTTATCAGGACAGGATGGTGGGGGTACTTAACGGGGAAGAAACATTAATTTTAAACTTGTTACGTGGCTGGCTTAAACAAACGCTATTAACCATTCCTGACCCGGCTAACCCGAAATATTCTATCTCCTTAAGAATAAAAATGGAAAGAAAGACCAAGCTGAAAGTGACTTTAAGCCAGGGAAGGCCCAAGATATACGTAAGATTATTTTTAGATGGCGAAATTATTTCCACCCAAAGTAGGATAAATTACGGAAGTCCGGCTAAATTATCTTTACTGGAAGAAGAGTTAAATAAATTGCTGGCCGAAAAAACCCAAGACTTAATCGCTAAAACTCAGGATGAAATGCAGACCGATATATTTGGCTTTGGAAACAAGGCCAGGCGTTTGGTGGCTACCTGGCCCCAGTGGCAAAAGTTAAACTGGCCGGAACTTTACCCTCAGGCCCAAACCGGCGTAACCGTAAAAATCCACCTCAGGCGCTTTGGCCTGTTAAGAAAAATTGACCCTACCGGAGCACCGTAAAAAAGGGGAAATAAAGAGTGATTATTTGGTTTTTGCTGTTTTTTTTACTACTGCTCACCTATTACCTGGCTACGTACTGCCGCTGGGCCTGGCAGCACAACCATAAAAGAGGTGCGGTAGGCATCATTATAGTAGCTTTATTTACCCTGGTTTTACCGGTTGCTGTTTGGGCTTATCATAACTGGGTCCGGTGAGAGGAACATTTTAAAAGCTAACCCCATAATATGGTATATAAACATAAAAAGGGGGATTTTAGGATATGGATTTAAACCTCGAAAGCAGCTCCAGTGGTCTTTGGTTTATCTTAATCCTGGTAGCTATCTTTTTGTTGCTTTTTGGAGGCGGCATTTTAGGTCAGAGTAAAACCGAAGAATAATAAAAAAATAAGAAGAAAGGAGGCAGTTTTTATGCTTGACATTAAGAATATGGAAGCAAGTGGTGGATGGCTGATTATTTTAATTATAATTATCCTACTCATTTTAATTCTGTAAGGTAGGGGTACAAAAGAACAAAAAGAGGAAGCAAGGGGAAGCAAGGGGACGTTCATTTTGCTTCCTCTCTTAAATATTTTTATGCTATGATATAATAATACTTTTTGGGGAAGCAAGGGGACGTTCATTTTGCTTCCTCTCTTGGGAAGCAAGGGGAAGCAAGGGGACGTTCATTTTGCTTCCTCTCTTAAATAAAAAACTTTGCGCCTATGTTTTTTCGACATATTTAAGCTAAGGGATATTTTAAAATTACCCCTTCTATTTTTATATTTTTATGCTATGATATAATAATACTTTTTAAATAGGCTATTTTAGGCAGAGGTGGAAATACTGTTAGAGGAAAAATTGTATTGGCTGGGATGGCAATTACTGTTACCTGGTTCGGCAAGACAAATATGGCGCCTGGTAGAACGGTTAGGCTCCCCCCGAAAAGCCTGGTTAGCTTCTGGGAAAGAATTAATAGGTCAAGGGGGACTTAAACCGGAAACGGCCGTCCAACTGGTTAAACAAAGGGACGCGCTTGAATTGGAAAATGAATTGGCCAGGTTGGAAGAAAATCAGATTTCATACCTTTTATATCACGAGCAGGCTTATCCCGAGCTTTTGCGCCATATTTTTGACCCTCCCCCGGGTTTATTTGTCCGGGGAAGGTTGTTGCCAGAAGACAACCTGGCGGTATCAATTGTAGGTTCACGTAGGCCCACTCCTTACGGTTTAGCCGTAAGTGAAAAGCTGGCTAAAGAACTGGCGCAGGCAGGAATAACGGTGGTCAGCGGGATGGCACGCGGCATTGATACCGCGGCCCATAAAGGAGCCTTACAGGCCGGGGGACGTACTATCGCCGTTCTCGGCTGCGGGATAGATGTAATCTATCCCCGGGAAAACCAGCGCCTTTACGCCCAAATTATTTCAGCCGGTGCGGTGATCAGTGAATTTCCCTGTGGCTCACCTCCTGAAGCCTGGCATTTTCCTGTACGCAACCGGCTTATAAGCGGTCTGGCCAGAGCGCTGGTGGTAGTCGAGGCCGGAGAGAAAAGCGGGGCCTTAATTACCGCCGACCTTGCTTTAGAGCAGGGGCGGGAGGTAATGACTGTACCGGGTAATATTACCAGTAATTTGAGCCGGGGACCTAATAATTTAATTAAACAGGGCGCCCGTTTGGTAGAAGGAGGAAGAGACGTTTTAGAGGAAATAGGCTTGGGGACGCTTTTTAAACCTCAGGCTTCTCCAACGACTAGCCTGGCCTTAACCATGGAAGAAGAGAGAATTTACCAGCTACTATCGTATGAGCTTGTTTCCCTTGATGTGTTGATTGAAAGGACAGGTTTGGCCGCCTCTCAAGTGCTGTCTGCTTTAATGTTTTTAGAAATAAAGGGACTGGTTAACCAGTTTCCAGGTAAGTTTTATACCCGGCGGGATGCAGCGGGATCTAAAAGAACGTCCCCTTGCTTCTCAGAAGGAAGCAAAAAGAACGTCCCC
>DMDI01000063.1 GCA_003445555.1 Desulfotomaculum sp.
CAGCAGTTTAGGACAGGGTCCTGTTTTGGCTACCCCGGTTCAGATTACGGCCATGATTAATACCATCGCCAATGAAGGAATTTATAAGCCGCCCCGTTTGGTTCAGGAAATAAAGCCGGAAGGAAAAGGGGCCTTACGTTTTTTTAAGCCCGGTCCTTACCGGCAGGTAATTAGCCCGGAGGTGGCCCGCCCAATGAAAAAGCTTTTCGAAGCGGCAGTAAAAGCGGGGGTGGGTCAGCAGGCTTACCTTTCTGGTTACGGGAGCGCCGGAAAAACCGGCTCGGCGCAGACAGGCGAACAAACGGCTGTTGTCCACGCCTGGTTTAGCGGCTACGCCCCCCGGCAAAAACCAAAGTACGTAATTACCGTCTTGGCAGAAGGGGGAAAAAGTGGCGGAGAAACTGCGGCCCCGGTTTTTAGAGAAATTATGACAGCCTTATTAAAGGAATAAGGTTTAAAAAATCTGGTGAGAACAGATTTTTTGTGCTATAATTAAGAAAAATTGGCCACAAGGAAGGAGGAAGGGGCATGGAACTGGTTAGCGGCGTAGTTTTAGCGGGAGGAAAAAGCAGACGGATGGGTTTTAACAAAGCTTTTTTAAAATTTGGACCGCAGCATTTAATTGAAAGAATTGTCGCTACCCTAAAGGAAGTATTTACGGAAAATATTTTAGTGGCTGATAGCCCGGAATTGTATTGGAATCTCGGGTTACCAGTGGTAACAGATATTTTTCCGGGTTGTGGTCCTTTAAGCGGTATTCATGCTGGTCTGGTTTATACCAATACTCCTTATATTTTTGTGGTAGCTTGCGATATGCCCTTTGTCACGGCTCAATTTATCCTTTTTCTTCTCGGACAAGCAGCTGGATATGAAGTGATAGTGCCTCAAATCAACGAACAGACTGAACCGTTATGCGCGGTGTACCATAAAGGCTGTTTACCGGTAGTGGAAAAAGGGTTGAAAGCAGGACAATATAAAGTTACTGATTTTTTTCAAGCCGTAAAGGTAAAATATATTGCTCAAGAAGAGTTTAGCTATATGGATGAAGATCATGTAATTTTTACCAATTTAAATACCCGTAATGACTTAAAGAGGGCCTGGCATATACTGGACAGAGAAGATAGAAGCTGGCGAAAGATTAGTACTTTAAGATTTAAAGATTTAAAAAAGGATTTAAAATTTTAAGAAGGACTGAAGGTTTCTTGTGCTGGAAATATTGTATCCCCGTTTATTTATTTCTTCATTGCCGGAACTCGATTTAAGTCATCTTTTAAAATTGGGGATTAAAGGAATTCTGCTTGACCTGGATAATACCATTATTCCGCGTAATACAGAGAGTTGCTCACCGGAGATTATCGACTGGTTAAATAAACTGCAAGGCAGTGGCTTTAAGCTTTGTATTATTTCAAACAATAAATCGGCCCGGGTTAAAATGATGGCCGGTGAGCTTAAAATACCGGCGGTACATTATGCTTTTAAGCCGTTCAAACGGGCATTTTGTCAGGCCCTTAGTTTATTAAAAACCTCTCCTGAGGAAACGGCGGTAATTGGCGACCAAATTTTTACGGATATTTTAGGCGGAAACAGGCTAGGTCTTTTCACCATCCTGGTGGTGCCTTTAAATGGTAAAGAGCATTGGTTGACGCGGTTAATTAACCGGCGGTTAGAAAAGGCTTTAATGTTTTGCTGGCGAAAAAGGTAGTTAACGCCAGGCCAAAATGGGAGAGGTCCAAGGTAATAAAGTTATGAGCATAAAGGGATGGAAAAAGTAAAAATAAAAAGAATAATTTTAAATTAATAAATTTTAAAATTAAAAGGAACGGTTTATTTTAATGCAGGTTGACGGCAAAACAAAGGTATGCGGTATTTTTGGTTTTCCGGTGGAACATTCTTTTTCTCCCCGGATGCAAAATGCCGCTTTTTCTTTTTTAAAACTTAATTATATCTATGTTCCCTTTACCGTACCTCCCCAGGCCTTAGCCCCGGCGGTGGCAAGCATAAGAGCGCTTAATCTGGCCGGGGGAAATATTACCATCCCACATAAAGAACAGGTTATTTCTTTTTTGGACGAAATAACTCCTTCGGCCCGGCTTATCGGCGCAGTAAATACCATTGTAAATCAAGCGGGGCGCCTGATAGGGCATAATACCGACGGAGCAGGTTTTTTACGGGCCCTGAAAGAAGAAATGAACTTCCGGCCCGCCGGAAAAAAAATATTATTTTTAGGAGCCGGAGGGGGCGCGCGGGCCGTAGCGGTGGCCCTGGCTTTAGCCGGAGCAGCTCAATTTACCATTGCTAACCAACCGTTTGCGTACGCCGAAAATTTAGCCCGCTTAATCAAAGAAAATACAAACATTAGGGCCGAAGCCCTTCCCTGGCTGGAAAATGAAGAAGGTGTACCGACGGAAGTGGTGGCCCAGGCTGACTTGATTATCCAGGCTACCCCGGTAGGAATGCACCCTAATGAGGATGAATGCCTGAATATTCCTTTTAGCTGCTTGCGGCCCGCGCAAATAGTTTGCGACTTAATTTATAACCCCCCCCAAACCTTATTCCTTAAGCGGGCCGCAGAGGCCGGCGCCAAGGTAAAAAATGGCTTGGGGATGTTGCTTTACCAGGGGGCCTTGGCCTTTGAATTGTGGACCGGCAAGCCGTCCCCCGCGGCGGTAATGCGAGAAGCTTTAGAAAAAAACCGGAAATGAGGTGGGTTAAATTGGCTGACCCTTTAGCTAGAAATAAAATTGCCCCTAAAGAGGTTTATACTTATGCCGATTATGTCCTGCTTCGGAAATTAAGGATATTTTTATTGAAGTTTCAGGATAAGGGGTTATGGGTTAGAGGAAAGGGGAATTATTTTTGCGCTATCTTACAGCCGGCGAATCCCATGGCCCGGTTCTTACCGCTATAATTGAAGGTTTACCCGCCGGGCTGGCCATGAGTGAAGAATATATTAACCAACAATTGGCCAGGCGCCAGGGGGGCTACGGACGCGGCGGCCGGATGCAAATTGAACGCGACCAGGTAAAGTTCCTCTCCGGCGTTCGGGGCGGCTTTACTATAGGCAGTCCCGTGACCTTGCAAATCGAAAACCGCGACTGGGCCAACTGGCGGGAGGTTATGGCCCCGGGGAAAGCGGCGAGCCAGGCCCGGCAGGCGGTTACCAGGCCGCGGCCCGGACATGCTGATCTGGCCGGGGCTTTAAAATACGGCCATCAGGATATACGCAACGTTTTGGAACGGTCCAGCGCCAGAGAAACCGCCGCCCGGATGGCGGTGGGCAGCGTGACCCGCCGTCTTTTAGAAGAATTAGGTATTGAAATTGTTGGCCAGGTAATCCGCATTGGCACGGTGACTTTACCAAAGAAAGATAAACCGGGTGAAAAAGGCGGTAGTCTGGAGGCGTATTTTGAAAAAGAAACAGACAAAACAGGACCGCAAGCAGCCAAGATAAAAAAATTTAATTTGTGGCTGAAAGGGCTGCGGGAAACCTTAGCTAATTCTCCAACCCTTTGCCTTGACCGGGAAACCGCTCTAGCCATGCAAAAAGAAATTGATTTAGCCCGGGCAAAAGGTGATTCATTGGGCGGGATATTTGAAATCTATGCTTTTGGCTTGCCGCCTGGGCTAGGTAGTTACGCCCAGTGGGACCGGCGGCTGGATACGCGTTTGGCGGCGGCTTTAATGAGCGTTCAGGCCATTAAAGGAGTGGAAATTGGCGCCGGATTCGCCTGTGCGGCGCTAGTGGGATCAGCCGTGCACGACGAAATATTTTTTTCCCCGACAGGCAGTTTTTATCGCCGGAGCAATAACGCCGGCGGTTTGGAAGGGGGCGTGACGAACGGGGAGCCCATAGTTTTACGGGCGGCCATGAAACCCATTCCCACCTTAAACACTCCTTTAAGAAGCGTGGACCTGGTTTCTAAAGAACCTTTTGCGGCCGCAGTAGAAAGAGCAGATGTTTGTGCGGTACCGGCCGCCTGCGTGGTGGGGGAGGCGGTGGTGGCCTGGGAGTTGGCCAAGGCCTGCCTGGAGAAATTTGGCGGTGATAGCTTGAACGAACTAAAGGCTAATTGGGCAAACTACCTGGCCTGTTTGGAAGTTAGAGGTTGGAAGTTGGAAGTTGGAAAGGATTAATATGAATATTAACTTAATTTGATAATGACTTAACCAGGATACAATCAGTGCCTTTGAAGCAAGCGGCCGAAGGAGCGACGCTAGTCCGGTCCGAAGCAATATTATAG
>DMDI01000217.1 GCA_003445555.1 Desulfotomaculum sp.
TACTTTATCATTTTTAATGAAACAATGGAATGTTATGCATTATTTAGCAAATTACCTCCTTTGTTGCTCTGGCAGACACTATTTTACTTTTGAGACAGGCTGGTCTGGATGGGCGGGGTTGGGAACAAGACGTTGATTTATACAATCTACAAAAAGACCCAGCTTTTCTAATACTGTCTGCCCAATAATTACTTCATCCCCTAAAACCAGTGCTTCTTCTAAGGTGTCTCGGCCTTCTATTTCAATGATCAGTGGTTCTGTTACCCCAACTGTTTCTTTACGTCCATCTGCATATTCAGCCACGCGCTGGCCCCGAATGGCCAAGCCTAACCGTTCCACCACGTAAGGAGGAAGCACAGAACGTACAGCCCCAGTATCAACGAGCGCATTGGCAAAATAAGTTCTTATCTCCTCAGCCTTTTTAAGCGCCGCTAATAAATTCCTTATAGGCCTGGGCCACTTCCCGGGCCGGTCCCTGCAGCCTTGCCCCGCCCTGGTCCAGCCATACCGCCAGATCGCATAAATCCTCCACCTGCTTTGGGGCGTGGGTCACTAAAATTATGGTCTTGCCTTGTTTTTGCATGTCCTGGATGCGGGCCAGGCATTTTTCTTGAAAGGCCAAGTCTCCTACGGACAGCACTTCGTCAATAAGTAAAATGTCCGGGTCTACGTGCACGGCTACGGCAAAGCCTAAGCGCATATACATGCCGGAGGAGTAATTGCGCACGGGATTATCAATAAAATCACCCAGTTCGGCAAATTCAATAATCTCGTTTAACCTTTCCTTAATTTCTTTTTTGGTAAAACCCAGGATAGAAGCATTCAAATATATATTTTCCCGCCCTGTAAAATCAGGGTGAAAGCCGGCGCCTAACTCTAAAAGAGTAGAAAGCCTCCCCTTTACTTTTACTTCCCCTTGGGTGGGGTAAAGAATCCGGCTGATTATTTTTAACAGTGTGCTTTTGCCCGAGCCATTCCGGCCAATAAGACCTATGGTTTTTCCTTTGGGGACGGCTAAATTTATGTTTTTTAAAGCCCAAAATTCTTCTGTCCGCTGCCTTCCCCAAAAAATAAGCTTTTCCTTTAGGGAGTTAGTTTTATCTTGGTAAATCTGAAATTTCTTCCATAAATCCTTTATTTCCACTACCTTAGCGTTAAAAAATTCATGGGCCATGTTATATTTCCTCCGCTACGGTCTTTTGAAACCGGCCAAAGGCCGCCAGGCTGATTATGACCAGGGCAAGAAGTCCTAAAGTAAGATAGCCCAAAACATCCCACTGGGGCCATTTCCCGGCGTAAAAAATATTCCGGTAGGCTTCAATTATTGGAGTAACAGGATTTAGACTAAAGATAAACTTTGCTTTTTGGGGGATAATGGTGATCGGGTAAAGCACCGGGGTTAAAAAGAACCAGGCCATCATTAAAACCCCCAAAATGTGCTCTAAATCACGAAAATAAACGTTGGCTATGGCTACCAGAAAAGTTAAAGAAATAACTAAAAGAGTTTCGATGATTAATATAGCCGGAAAAGCAATTAAAGCCAGGGTGAGATCTACCTTAAATATAAGTAAAGCCGGGATTAAAATAAACAGACTTAAAAGATAATTTATCAGGTTGGTTAATACTACCGAAAGGGGCAAAATCTCCCGGGGAAAGTAAATCTTTTTTATTAAAGAGCCGTTTTGCACTAAACTTGACGCTCCTTGCAGGACAGAGGTTGCAAAATAATTCCAGGGAAGCAGGGCCACAAATAAAAACATGGCGTAGTTTTCGGTTTGCACTCTCATCACAAAAGAAAAAACTACGCTATAAACAATTAACATGAGCAGAGGGTTGAAAAAGGTCCAGAAAAACCCCAGCACCGAGCCTTTGTAGCGGGCCCGCAGTTCCTTGGCTACCAGGTTTTTCAGCATTTCCCGGTAAAGGTAAATTTCTTTTAATTGTTGCCCCACTAAAACAGCCCCTAAATAATTAGTTACTTTTGTAGGGGCGTATTGCAATACGCCCCTACAAATTAGTTGGTTCAAAAACTTTGGTAGCCTGAAAACAGGTCCGTTTTTCATACCTATGTATTTATATCATTTATACCATTTATACGACCTATACGACTTATACGACAATTTTTTAAATAATCCTTTTATTAAGATAAAGCCTAAATCTTTGTCTTAATTTTATAGTTTTGCTAGGGTATTGTCAACGAGCACCCTTTGTGCTTTCGTGACCCGTAAAAGATAAAGGAATAATTAATCTGCCAGGTATAAAAAATAATAAAGGTTTTTAATTCAAACAAGCAGGGGCGTAATATATAACGCCCCTGCCACGTTTTAGAAATATATCCAGTTATCTGGATAAATGTAGGTAAGTCAAGATAAATTTAGGTAAAGGGGTGTATAAATTGCCTTTTAGTCGCGTTTTAATCTTTTTTCTTCTTTCTCTTTTTGTTTTGTCCGGTCAGTCTGAGGTTGCCGCTAGTGCCGGTGAGGTACAAAAACAGCCGCCAAAATATTGTGATTGTCACTATGAATATCTGTCTGGACATAAAAAATCTTTTCAAAAAGGTAACAAAACCATGAATTGGAAGTACACTTTTAGCCAACTTCCCGAAAATAATATTCCCTCTCCTTATCATGACATATGTATATTAATTGATACTTTCAATTTAACCTTATCGGTTTTTTCAGATAAAAAACTCATCCGGAAATATCCGGTAGCCGTGGGCAAGCCGGGGTACGAAACACCGGTAGGGAAATGGAAAGTAGTTGAAAAATCCGCTTATTATGCTCCCGGTACGGGCAGCCGGTGGATGAGGTTAAATATTTATAGCGGCGTATACGGCATACACGGCACAGATAATCCCTGGTCAATAGGTACTTATGCCAGCCATGGCTGCGTGCGGATGCATGATGCGCACGTGGAAGAAGTTTACGCCTGGGCCACCGAAGGCACACCGGTTATTATTGCAGGCAATCCTTTTTATAATCAAGCAGGCGAATATTATACCTTTCAAAAGGGGGCTTGCGGTTTGGCGGTTTACGAAGTGCAGCGTATCTTAAGGCGTCTTGGTTATACCAGGGATGTCCCGGATGGCATTTTCGGCCTTAAAACAGAAAAGGCGTTAATCGCTTTTCGCCGGAAAAACGGCTTGCCGGCCGAAGGAATTATAGACGGCGAAGTATACCGGTTATTAGGATGGTAATCAAATAAATTATTGTAGAGGTGATGATTTATAATCAACAAAAAATGAATAAATCCGACAAACAAAATAATGATCGAGATATTGATCCCTTGGTTGTAAGTCCAATGAGTTTACAAGGATATA
>DMDI01000309.1 GCA_003445555.1 Desulfotomaculum sp.
CTTTGGAATTCCGTCGCCACCTTGAGATATGTATGAAAGAGAACGGTAAACATCCACCAGGGAAAAGTTGAAGCGTTCGAAATACCGGCCTTTTTCCCCGAAGGCCTTCTTCTTTGAGCCCGGGAGAGAGTAATCTGGATACTACAAGCATAATCATAATGGAATTCGTATTGTACTCAAAATTCTCATACCTGGACTTATTCTTAAAAAAACATCCAGGCCGAGTTCGTGGTAAATCTTCAGGATTGCGGCATAACCGAAGTTTTTTCTGTTGTCGGTACCGGGGATGAGCTTCTCATCCATATTGATGGACAAAGTTAACTTTCTTTCCGAGTTTTCCTCTTCGGTCATCTTACGAGCAACCTCTTTAAAATGGGCGATAGGGTCATCGTATTCCTTTTCCAGAACATCTAAATAACCGAGGGATTGAATCGTTTTAGCTCTGGGTTTGCCAGCCTTGTCGCGATAACCTTTTTCAATAGAAAGATAAATTCTGCCGTTTTTCCTGGGGGATTGTTTAAGGTTCAAATAAGGCACCTCCGTAAACAATGGATTATATAAAGTATTATACCATATAATACCATACATTACTATACATAAAAAAGAATAAAAATAGAAAAAAATATACCCTTGAAGCATTTTGCCGCAAGGGTTTTGGGATTTTCGTTTTTAGTTAAGGTGTAAAATTAACGATCAAGAAGGAATGCTTTTGACCAAGCAAATGAGGGCGCTTTTACTGGAAAGATCCAGGTCATTTTTGGAGCAGTCTCTCCAGAAAGCAACTGGGCTTTGTTTTGAAAGCATGCATTCCGATGTCAGCACCAAAACCGGGGATCGCCTGATTATCTTTGTTTTTCCAACCAGATTAGGAGCTTTTTTTTGAATATCCCTGGTAGCTGCTTGACAAGAAAGCCTGGATAATAGATAATGGGCACTATGATTCAGCCTGTAAAATAAACATGGCTTGGGGAAGACCGGAGCATTCGAGAATGTGCGGGGCACATCAAGAGAAGGATAACTATTTAAGATTATCCAAAGGCTAGAAGATTTACTGGAGGATTGCTTTAGTCAGGCAATAAGCCGGTAAGAAAGCCAGTTCTAGCAGTGATGCGAGGACTGTTTTTTTTTGGTCCTTTAATTTTATTTTAAATTTTGTTGGGGAAGGATGGAGCATATGGATTTTCCTTCTATCTTTAAATGTTTTGAATACCGGCATGCCCGATTGAGGTTTGCGAGTACGTGTGCGGTGGGTGGTTAAATAAGTAATATCACAAGTCCGGCGACAAAATCTTCCCCTAAAGTGTTGCAACGTAGTAGCTTATCAGGTTAGAATTAATAAGTGTGCAAAATCTCTTTCATGGGAGGTCTAAATGCTTAAAGAAGCAACCAGCATCAACCGGTACAACCTGGAACCGGAAGAAGTCATAGCCTCTCTTAATTCCAGCCCCAACGGCTTAAGCCAGCAGGAAGCCCAGAGGCGCCTGGCTCAATTGGGTCCCAATGAATTGCTGGAGAAAAAGAAAATCTCTCCCTGGGCAATATTTCTGGAGCAATTTAAGAGCTTTCTGATTATTATCCTTCTTGTTGCTGTGGCTCTATCAGCCATTCTTGGTGAAGCGGTTGATGCTATTGTCATTTTTGTCATTATCCTTTTTGCCTGCGGCCTGGGCTTCCTTCAGGAATACAAGGCGGAAAGGGCCATGGAAGCCCTGAAAAAGATGGCGGCTCCCCTGGCCTCAGTATTAAGGGATGACGAGGTGACAGAAGTACCAGCTCGAGAATTGGTGCCCGGAGACGTAATTTTCCTCAGGACCGGCGACCGGGTGCCCGCTGATGCCCGCCTTCTTGAGGCCGTTAATTTAAAAACAGACGAAGCTTCCCTGACCGGGGAATCTGTCCCCGCAGAAAAGACAGGCGACCCCTTGGAAGGCGAAGTGAATGTAAGTGACAGGCGAAATATGGTATTTATGGGGACGGCGGCTGTCTATGGCAGGGGCACAGCCATTGTTACTGCTACCGGTATGGCTACCGAGTTTGGCAAGATCGCCGCCATGCTCCAGGAAGTCAATGTGGAAAAGACCCCCCTTCAGATTAACCTTGACCGGATGGGAAAATATATTACCGTTGGTGCCTTGAGCCTGTGCTTTGCGCTGGCTGGCATCGGTGTCTTGAGAGGACACGAAATTTTGGAAATGTTCATCTGGGGAGTGGCTTTCGCTGTAGCTGCTGTTCCGGAAGCATTACCCGCGGTGGTTACTATTTCCCTGGCTCTCGGCGTTCGGCGGATGGTAAAGCGCCATGCTTTGATAAGAAAGCTCCCGGCAGTGGAGACCCTGGGTTGCACTACGTTTATTTGCTCAGATAAGACCGGCACGCTCACCCAGGACCAGATGACAGTCCGCCGTATTTATGCCGGTGGCAGGTTAATTGATGTTAGCGGTGTCGGTTACGAACCTGGAGGTGAATTTCACTATAACGGAAAAGCTATAGAGCTTGAGCAGAATATTGCCCTGAAGCAATTACTGGTTGCAGGCGCTTGTTGTTCCGATACCTCCCTTGTCTCAACCGACGGTATTTGGGGTATCAAAGGTGACCCCACTGAAGGGGCATTGGTAGTGGCTGCAGCCAAGGCCAGTCTATGGCAAAAAGAACTCTGTGCTCTCTATCCTCGTATTGGTGAAATCCCCTTCTCATCTGAGACCAAACGAATGACTACCGTCCATCAGACACCTGAGGGTAGAATTGCTTACTCTAAAGGAGCTCCCGAGGTAATATTGAGTTCCTGTTCTCATATTCTCAGAAATGGTCGTGAGACAGAATTAACCGGCGAAGACAGGAATAATATCCTGTCTGTGGCCCAAGAGATGGCAGACGATGCCCTTCGGGTCCTGGGCGTGGTATATAAGCGGCTTCCCGATACTGCCGGCGCCACCGAAGCTGTAGAACAGGAAATGGTCTTTATTGGGCTTGTCGGCATGATTGACCCGCCCCGGAACGAAGTTAAAGAAGCAGTAAAGGTCTGTGATCAGGCTGGCATAAAGTCAGTGATGATTACTGGCGACCATAAATTGACCGCTGTGGCTATTGCTAAAGAATTAGGCATACTCAAGGAAGGTATGGCAGTCACCGGGGTTGAACTGGATAATATGAGTGACGAGGAGTTTGGAACCCTGGTAGAAAAAATAGAGGTCTATGCCCGGGTCTCTCCTGCTCATAAGCTCCGTGTAATTGAAGCATTGACTAAAAAAGGACACGTGGCAGCTATGACAGGGGATGGAGTCAACGATGCTCCAGCCTTGAAGAAGGCCGACATTGGTGTAGCCATGGGTATCGCTGGTACTGATGTTACCAAGGAAGCTGCCGATATAATTCTAACGGATGACAATTTCGCCTCTATTGTAGCTGCTGTAGAGGAAGGAAGAGGCATTTTTGTCAACATCAAAAAGTATCTGGTTTTCCTTCTCTCCTGTAATCTGGGTGAAATTTTGCTTATGGCAACGGCTATACTGTTTGGCCCTCTTTTAGGATTGCCTGCTGGAGTCATACCTCTGATTGCCGTCCAGATCTTGTATGTCAACCTGGCTACTGATGGCTTGCCGGCTATAGCTCTGACTGTTGACCCTCCCGACCCGCACGTTATGAAACAAAAGCCACGCCCACGTCACCAGACTATCTTCACCGCGCCAGTACTCAGGTACCTTGCAGGCGCTGGAATCTGGACAGCTTTCGTCTCCTTGGGGGCTTTTTGGTGGGCGCTAAAATCGGGGAAAGATTTAAGTGAAGCCCAGACCATATGCTTTGTTGCCTTGATATTGACCCAGTTTTTCAACGCTTTTAATTGCCGTTCATTGGAGCACTCGTTGTTCAAGATCGGTGTCGCTGCCAACAAGTGGTTATTAGTGGCAGTAGCCTGGGAATGCATCATGCTCGCCCTAGTGGTTTACCTGCCTTTTCTCCAGGGACCATTTCGTACCTATGCCTTGAGTCTGAGCGATTGGGTAATAACCATCCTGTTAGCCTCGACCATTTTTATTGCTGCCGAGATATACAAACTCATTGGCTCCTTCTTAAAACCCGGAAGATCGGCTTCAATCCAGTAACTTTTATAGAAGGTGATAACTTACTTAAACAAGAAAATAATTTTATGCTACAAAGAGCACTTGTAAAAAGAATTCAGGAGTCAGGAGTCATAATCCAAAATAAAGATAAAGGCATGGCTCATAATAAAGAACGTTTTTTATTCTGACTTCTGAATTCTGACTTCTGTATTCCTGAGTCGTTTTCCTCTGTGGGTTGTGTCAGTCAGTTTTCTCCACCACCGCCCGAGCGGCCCTGCAACACCCAATTCCATGTATGCTTCCTCGCCGCCTTCAGGTACAGGCAGCACTCCAAAGGTTCGCCCGGGCTTAACTGGCGGCGCTACCTCCCGGCGATAAGATTGTTCCCGACCATGTAAAAACTCCACTTCTACCGGCCACAATCCCTTTGCCAAAGCGTTCTCCAGGCCGGCCCGGCCGGAAACCGGCAGGCCGTTCAAGGCCAAAATTATATCCCCGGAACGAATTCCCGCCTGCCAGGCAGGCGTATCAACCACCACATCCAACACCCGCATACCACGCTGAGCAGGCACGTAAACGGGCTGATCCTTAAACTCCAACCGTCTACCAATATATATCACCAGTTCGTGGCCAAGAGGAGAAAACAAAGCCGCTGAACAACTTGTCCGGTATTACGGGTACTATTCAAACAAGTCACGGGGAATGCGCAAGTGTGAATTATTAAATTGATTAAGAAAAGATTCTCAAATTAAATCTACATACAAATGAACAATAAAGTAAGAAGTTCTCACTTTGTTTTAGTAATCAAGCTTCATTTTCTCAAATTAAAATAGTAATAAAGAAACGGCCGCCATTATTAAGATGTTGACAGCCATTTTAATATACAGTTATAATGGACCCAGAAATTCGG
>DMDI01000091.1 GCA_003445555.1 Desulfotomaculum sp.
GGGACACCATACTTAATTATCTACAAAGTCCTGCTAAAACGTTTTAAAAATTATGATGTGGTAATTTTTTGCGCAACTATAATCAGCCCACAGCAAGGGAAACGATTGGAGGTATTAGAAATGGGAAATTTACACCTTCCTATAATCATTGAAATGGACGAGGATGAGTATTACATCGTAAGTTGCCCGCTGTTCAGGGGTTGTCATTCTTACGGCAAAACTATAGATGAGGCACTGAAGAATATAAGGGAGGTCATAGACATGTGCCTTGAGGAGACAAAGGTAGAGGAGCTTAATAAATTCGTAGGATTTAGAGAACTGGAAGTATCTCAGAATGCCTGAACTTCCTGTAATTAGCGGCAGAGAACTGGTAAAGTTTTTGGAATCCATGGGCTTTAGAGTTACCAGAACGAAAGGTTCTCATGTAAGGTTGAGAGCAGAAGATGGAAGGGTAACCACTATTCCGGTGCATGGGGACAAGGATATACCTAAAGGGCTTCTGCGTAAAATAATCAGAGAAGATTTGGAAATGAGTTTAGAGGAATTTTCAGGGTCATACTCAAGATATAAGGGAAAATGAGATAGTTGTTTTACAATCTACTTATTGTGAAAAATTATACCGTTGAAAATCATGACTCAGTGGTTTTTAACCGGAAATACCGGTTGTTTTGACGTTTTGTTTAACCAATATACCGTCGGTACCACAGTTCCAGCACCATTAAGGGCCATAATTGCTTCCGGCGGTCTTTCTTTTTGGCCAGGTGCTCTGAGACCAGCTTTTCAATGTAGGGGCTGGAAAATAATCCATCCTTTATCAGACAACCGCCGGGCAGGTTTTGCAGCGGTTCTTTTAGCTCCCGGGTAAACCAGCGGGAAATTGGGATGCCGAAGCCTTTTTTTCTTCGGTGCACAATCTGCTTGGGCAGAATTTGTTCACCCAGTTTTTTAAACAGGTATTTGGTGGTTAAACCATTCATTTTTAAGCCGGCCGGCAGTTTGATAACCCAGTCAACCAGTTCATAATCCAAGATAGGGGCGCGGACTTAAAAGGCGAGCAGGCCATGGAGGCCCGGTCAACTTTAACCAGAATATCGTCCTGCAAATATAGTTTGGTATCCAGGTAAAGCAACTTATCCAGCAGACTGCTTGGCTCATAACCGGCCAGTAAATTTTTCACCGGCTCAAAACTGTCCCACTTGATAAGTTCCTCCTGCAGTTGGGGCGAATATAGTTTAGTTTTTTCCTCGCCGGAAAAACCTCCCTTCCAGGTGAAGTTGCGGATTTCCGCAGGAAGTCCTGCCCCTTTTAAAAAATTGTTTGGCCTTAAAGTCAAAGCTAAAATTCTGGTGGGAGACGGGGAGCGTTTGTACCAGGCCGTTAATTCCCTTTCTGGCGAATAAAGGAAGTCTGTTGTAATATGATATGAGGATGTGCGCCTGGTAAGTGGGGTAACCGGCAAACATTTCGTCGCCGCCGTCCCCGGCTAAAGCCACCGTTACCTTTTCCTTGGTAAATTTTGAGAGCAGGTAGGTGGGTAAAATAGAAGGGTCGGCCATGGGTTCATCCAGGACTTGCGGGAGGTATGTAACAGGTGCCTTATTTCCAATAAATCTTGACAAAGCATAACAAACATAATATTATAAACATAATGGAACTATTAACCATAAGCAAAGCGGCGAAGAAATTAGGTGTTCATCCCAACAGCCTGCGCAACTGGGAGAAGCAAGGACTAATTAAGCCCGTCCGTTTACCTGGTGGCCAGCGGCGGTACTCCGTGGACGAACTTAACTGGCTTTTACAGTCTGGACGGCTGGATACCGGGCAGGAAAACGTTATCTTGTATGCCCGCGTATCCACTAAGAAACAGGCGGATGCCGGTAATCTGAACAGGCAAATAGAAAGACTAAGACAATATGCGGAAGAAAAAGGGTACAGCGTTATTGCCGAATATACCGACATAGCTTCCGGCTTAAATCAGAAGCGCCATGGCCTAACTAACGCCTTTAAGCTGGCCGAACAAGGTGAGTATAAGAAGCTTATCATCGAATATCCAGACCAGCTGGCCCGGTTCGGATACCTATACATTGAACGGCACCTAAGATACTGCGGCGTGGAAATAACCGCTATCGCCGAAAAAGAACCGGAGGACGCACAATCCGAGCTGGTCAGGGACTTGTTGGCGATAGTCACGTCTTTTTCTGCCCGGCTTTACGGGGCCAGGGGCGGTAAAAAGGTCAGGCAGGGTTTTCGGGAACTAATAGCGGGAGTGGAATCAGATGAAAAAGCGGAAGAAGAACAAAAAGAAGTCGAATAATCCTGATAGCGGGATAAGTTACACCGTCTGTGGTGAATTTTTCCCGGAGGTCTATCCCGCCTTTTGTTCCGAGAAGTGGAGCCGTGGGATGGAAGACCCCTTGTCCACGGAGATGCGCCTCTTCTGCTCCTGCGAGCGCTGGGCGTTCAACCAGTTGCTGGAAGACAATTTACGGGAAGAGCTCAAGAAGCAGGGCCAAGGGACATTCGGTATAAATTCCCGCTATTGCGATGATGCCATTTGCAAGGCCAAAGCCGTCATCGAATCCCAGAAAGAGTTACTGGTGCTGGAAACCGAAGAAACTGAAACCAAACTGGCTCGGGTCAAAAAGAAACTCGGCTGGGCGGAAAAAGACCTGGACAAAGTGGTTAAAGCAAACGACCCGGTCAAAATCGAAAAGGTCAAACGCACCGTACACGGTCGCAGAGCACGGGTAAAGAAGCTAGCCAGTAAGCTGGACGAGCTAAAAACCCACCAAAACAACAGCACTATTCCCAAAGTAGTTATCGGCGGTCGTTCCCTGTGGAAGCGGGTATGTAAAGGCAGAGTTTCGAGAGAAGAATGGCGGCAGGCCAGGCAGAATAGGCTGTACGCCCGTGGAGACGAGACCAAAGGCGGCAATCCGAACATAAAAATAAGCTGGCGTAGCGGAGAATTCACCTTGTCCGTAATCATCTCCCACCTGTCGGAACAAACCGGCACAGACAGCAAAGGCAGACGCATAATGACCAGAGCGCCTAAAGTAACAGGCAAGCTTTGGCTGCCGGAGAAGCACCAGCTTAAAACGTGGGAGTTATTGCTTTCTGGTGCTCCCTACACCATAGAGTTAATCAAGGGCAAAGACGGCCGGTATAGGGTACACATTACATTTACCGTTACTGTGCCCGAAACAGTAACCAATCCCAACCGGGGTTATTTAGGAATGGACACCAACCCCGACGGAGTGGCGCTGGCCAACGTGGGATACACCGGCCAATCTGAACCCTGGCCGGAAGGTTTTGACGTGCCCTACCCAAAGGCCCTGCACAAATTTGCCGGAGAGTTTCAGATAACAGCCCACCCGAACGGCTTTCTCTATCTCAAAATATCCGAACTCGCTTACAGTCGCAGCTTTCGGCGCACTTACTTGATAGGTGTGCTTGCGAAAGTTGTGGTGGACATCGCCAAAGTTTTAGGTAAACCTATAGCTGTAGAGAACCTGGACTTTAGCAAAGACCAGCTGGATACGAACAAAAAATTCAACCGGATGGCATTCAACTTTCCGTTTAAGAAAATGGTCGAAACCGTTCTTCGCAAAGCCTTCAGAGAAGGCGTGGGCATAAAGCAAGTCTGGCCGGCACACACATCAACTATTGGCTACTACAAGTATATGGAACGTTACGGTATAATTATCCATCACGCTGCGGCACTGGTTATAGCCCGTCGGGCGATAGGTTTCAGAGAGCGTATCACCAATGAAATAAAGCAGAAAATCCAAGTCATAAGAGAAAAACCGAACCAGAAAGTCAATTCCTTGCCTGGGGAAGGAAAAGGGATGACCCCAAAGATAAAGCGGCTCTTTAAGCGGCTGGACGAAAAGGTTCTTGTTCACAACGGGTTAACCCGTTTCAAGCAGGAATCGTTTTATTCCGTCTGGCGCGACTTAAAGCAGCTTGCTCTATCAAGTAGGTGACCCCGTTAGCCGGAGTTCGGATAAACCGGTAGGTTGTATCTAACAGATCGCGTGGAGGCGTTCTAATCAGACCACTTTGTGGCCTTACATAAGATGAAAGCCCTGTGGCTTTCCTTAGTCCGTGTCTTGTGTCTATAAAGTGCAGTTCTCCCGTTCGGGTGAGACTCCCGGAGCCGAGGTCCCCCTGTCACCCCGGGGAAAATTTCCGATGGAGGTGTAAAGCCTGGTCATGGGGGGCCGGGTTCACAAAAACTAGCAATTGTTAGATATTGTGAACATTTTTGAACCAGGCCGAAAGAATGATTGGTAAAAGTTGTTTTAAAGCCTTGACATTTTCGCTGCTGTTGTTTTGGCTAATTTTAACCCCTTGTAAGGCCCAGGCCGGCTCATTAGTTGACCCGAATACTTACGCTAAGTTAAAGGCTCTGGCTCAGGATTACTTTGGGCAACTCCAGAGCGAAATAGCTAATGAAGGCGTTTCTCCGGAAGATGGGGAGAAAATTATTTTTAATTACGTAAAGGAACTGGACGGCCAGCTTCAGGGGAAATTACAGGCAGGAGCGCTCAATGAAGATAACTTTAAAGAAGTAATGTTCGAGGTTAATATTGGGTTGATACTGAAGCCTGGTTACGAACCGCTTTTAAAAGCCACGTTGCGTATACTGGGATTTGAGGGGGAAAATCCTTTTCAGGTTTTTCAAGAGATAATAACAGGAAAAAGACCCTTACCTGCCGGCATACAGCAATTCTATGAGGCGGTTAAACAAGAGGTTCTTTATGATGCCCTGAGTAAACCTGCTCTTCCTGCCCCTTCTGGTGGCGGGGATGGTTCTGCTGTCATGCCGGCTGAAAACAAAAATCTCACCGGCAAAGAAGAGGAAAAAGCAGCCGCCCCGGCAAAGTCTCCGGAAAAGGCTTTGACCTTTACTGATATTGAAAACCACTGGGCTGGGGAGAGTATCTATATGCTGGTCAATCAGGGGGTTATTGGAGGCTATCCTGACCATACTTTCCGGCCGGATAACCAGATAACAAGGGCTGAGTTTATCAAGATTTTAGTTAAGGCCATGAGTCTGGCCGAAGAGAACCTTCAGTCTCCCAGTTTTATAGATGTTCCAAAGTTATCGTGGGCTTATGGTGCTGTGGAAGCTGCTGCCAGGGCCGGCCTGGTTAAGGGGAGCGAAGGTAAATTCCGGCCCCATGACCCGATAACCCGCCAGGAAATGGCCGTAATGCTGGTTAGGGCGCTGGACAACGGGGTAGATGTTTCAAATACACTACCGGCTTTTTCCGACGATGTAAAAATAGCACCCTGGGCTAGGGGGCATGTGGCGGCGGCACTCAATCAAGATTTGATTAAAGGTTACCCCGACAATACCTTTAGGCCGCAAAAGAATGCGTCAAGGGCTGAAGCTGTGCTTATGACTTGCCGGTTCTTAAATCAGAAACAATTTAAGCAAAAAGAGAAGTGGTTTAATTGAAGGGTACCCGGATAAAACTTTCGGGCCTAAGAAAAATACCACCCGGGCTGAAGCGGCTGTTATAATCTGCCGCTTTAAAAAGTATTGACCTTTAACTACTTTAACTAACTAAGGATAAACAGAAAAATAACCCATCTGGACAAGCGAGACGCTTATCCTACCACTTGGATGGGTTATTTTTCTTGGGTTAAACTTCTTAGGCCCTTGATCAAAAAACGGTCCAACCAGGGTAAGGCGGTGCCCAGCCGGGTCGCCAGCCAGGAATGGTAATCCAGGTCGCCGTATTTAAGGATAAGTTTTCGCCAAAAAGGCTGATTGAAAAAAGCCAGGAGAAGCTCTATTTCCTCATTTTTCATTTTCAGAAACAATTCCCGCAGTTTTAGCCCGTAGGATATTTCTGACCCAAGGGCGGCTTCCCACTTTTTTTGGTAAGCCCTTAAAAATTTCAGGGTAAAGTCACCCGCCTGCAAGGCTTTAATTGCCGTATCGGCACAGTGTTCCCCGGC
>DMDI01000226.1 GCA_003445555.1 Desulfotomaculum sp.
ATGGGGCAAGGTGATCATGCTGCTTATGCGATGGTGGGTTTCGCCTACGCCGGAATGAAAGAAACAGAGCCTGAGGGTCTGGCAGCCTGGCCCCCCTGGGCGCGCTTTACCCTTTATCAGGGAGGATTAACCATACTTTCTTTAATGACCGCCGTGCTGGTGATTGCCCCGCTGAAACCCTGGACAATCTGGCGGACGCGAAGGGCTAGGCGCAAGGGGTAAAGGGTAAAAAAGGTTATTGCCTTAGCTCAGAAAATCTTCTAACGACAACGATTATGACGAGCAATTACAATGTCTTTCAACGACTGTTGATTTTGCCTCTTTCGATGTTGATTTTGAATATAAGATGATCCATCCTGAAATAGATAAGAAAAAATTAAATTGGGGTTTCAACTTGATTAAAGAAAAGGAAAATGAACCATGGAAAATAGATGACATGGGAATAGATTGGGATAATGTTCCACCAACAGATTGGGATAATCCTGCCTAAGACTAAAAAGGAGTATTCCTGTAATCATTAAAAACTTTATGCTGACTTACCCGGAGGGGGAAAAACAGAGGCTTGGACAGAATTTTTTATCCCGGGAGAAGAATGAGGGATAATCAAGAACCTTATTTAAAGTAAGGGCAACCTGAAAAATTAACCAAAACTTTACACTTTCTTAACAAAAAATTAACCGAATCTTAACAATTTCTTAATCAAAACCAAATTATTTTAAGGTATAATAGCCTTCAAGTACCAGAAAGTAGCAATTTATTTATGGGGGTTGATTATAAAAAGTCCAAGTCTTAAAAGTAAAGGAAAAATATTACTATATAATTTAGGGTAGTACCAAAAGACATTAAGTCTTGTCGAAAGACAGGGTGCAAAGAAATAGGGCTAAGGCCGTTCATAACTACAGTTGGTGGGTTGCACGAGACGGTACAAAAACTTTCTTAAGGCCTTTTCTCAAAAAAGAAGGAAGGGGGTGGATTCAATGGGCAATGAAAATAAAAGTGGTTCGTGAGGCAACCGGGGATAGCCCGTACAAGCTAAGCACCCAACAGCAGCCTGACAAACCACTGCCAACATGTTACCATACCATAGGGCTTTTTGTAAAATCTGAAGGGAGTGCACAGAGTTATTTTATTTTCGGAAGGAGGAAAAACAAATGCCAAACCGGCGTTTCATTTACCAATTAACTTTTATCATGGTACTGTCGCTGCTGTTAGTTACCGCACTTGCTACGTCCGGATTTGCAGCGGAAAACGTTAAAGCAACTGTTCCCCAGTTTGAGCCCTTAGTTAAAGAATTTATCCAGAAGGACACAGAATTGAGAAACTGGAAGTTACTGGACCTGAAAATCAGGCCAGTTTCGGAGAAACTCGAAGGAACAACGGCGGAAGTTGTTTTTGACGTTGAGAGAATTCATCTTTTGAACTATGAACGGCCTGAACTCGTGCCGGTGCTCAAGGCAAGAATTGCATTTTTGGAACAAAACAAATGCTGTAAAAAATCCTATTAAAATTAAAAGGGAGGATACATAACGTGATAAATACTTTTAAAAAACCCATTATTAACTTAATTACGGTTGTTGTAATATCATTTTGCTTTTTAGTAAACATGATATGCGTAACACAAGCTCAAACCTCTGTTTCACAAAAAAGAAGCGAAGAGGATATAAAAATTCAATTGGAATCTGAGCTTAAAAATTCCATACCCTTTCTTGAAGAAACTGATCGTGACAATGTTACAATAATAAATACAGATTTGGGTTATTCATATAATGAAAAAGAAGGATTAATGAAAATTGATGTTTATAAAGTAGATAAAAACGGTATGGTTACGTTAAAGACCGGTCAAAAGATACCTGTGTTACAAGAAAAAGAGCTAGACCTATCATATGATAGTGGAATATTAGCTACGTATGAACCATATCGACGCGTAAAAAGCAATAATGGTTACCGAAAATGTGAGGGTTATATTAACCTTCCGAGTAGTTCTAATCTTAGAGGTGTTGATAGTTCAGGAGAGGCAGCTTATAATTATTTTGGTATTGAAAATACCTATGGAGTAAATGATGAATGTGGTTTATTTTATGCATCTGGCACTTACAACAACAAATGGTGGGTTTATCATAATTTTAATGGAAACTGGGTATGGGATATGAAACCAACTGGTGGGATATCCCCAGGAACGCGTGTCTTTATGAGGCTATATGTTCCACAAGACAATCAGCTTGCCTTTAGGTATGAGTATAGTGGAGGAAGTGAAACTATTTTGTATACTAGTGGGTGTGGTAGTACGAAGTATAATGGCGCAAACCAAAAGTTACGTAGATTAACCACATTACTGGTAAATAATACTAATTCCTATTCTCGTGATAATATCTGGCAAAACATATATATTGCTACTCCTAGTAACATGCATTTATGGGGAACATCAGACACAAGCGGAGTAACTACAACAAATTATGTATCTGTAACAGAGACTAATAGATATTATAACGAAACGGTAAATATAAATATTCCATAAATAATATAAAATAGCTAGGGGCAAGGATAAATATACATCCGTGTTCGGTTAACTAGTTTATTACAGCGACCTTGTGAGAAAAATAGAATAAATTATTAGCAGTTAATACCAGGACAGGTAAATAATGATGGTTTTGATATATGATTTAAAGTGCTGGAACCTCTTAATTCAAATTGCTCGGACATTATATTTGGCATTATATGGTTAACCGGTCACGTATGGATAAGTATATAATTTATCATTGCCCCCAAATATATCTTGAGGAGTGTATTTTTATGAAAAACTTTACAAAAACAGTTACATTAACTATTTGCATTATAACCGCATTTTTCGCTTTTGTTCAGTCTAGTCCCGCTCGAGAACCAGTTGTAACCGTTGCATACAATAATGACAGGAATATTGTTTATAATAATGCATTACCATACTGTTTTAATGGATATAATCTTATCCCACTGCGTCAGACATGCGATATTCTTCAAATACCTGTCAGGTGGGACAATGCAAAAAAAATAATAGTAGGCAATACTCCAGATACGTTTAGTTTTAACCTTGATTCAAATCAAATCTATAATGATAAAAATAAAAGCACTTTTTATTTGCCTGTAAAACCCCAAATGCGAAATAATGTGCTTTATGTACCTGTAAAGTTTTTTAGAGATGGATTGGGACTAGGAGTAGAATGGAATTCCAAACTGAATAAAGTTACTATCTCTCCTGCTTCCGAAAACCGTCAGAACCAAATTGCTGTTACGAACTTAACAGAAAAAGTTGAGTTGTTGAAGAATGGTGACAGGAGTGTTTGTTTAAGTTTCAATTTAGTAAATTTAACTAATCAGACGATAAATAATATCAGATGGAGAGTAGATTTCATCAAAAGTGATAATATGTCTCAAAATCTCAATGATAACTTCAGTTTCAATTTTGGAAGCCTAGGTGTTACATTATTACCAGGGGAAAATAAAAGCGCTTCTTTATCTTTCAATATTAGTAAAACACAGCGTGTTAAAAATTACTTTGCTTTTAGGGTTGCTGACGTTAATCATATAAAAGCTTTGGATTTTGAGGAAGATCCTGTTCCGCCAATACCAACTTTTTAATATGATTTATGTCAAGGGGGCAGGGTTATTGACATTGCGGTATGTGTCAACGACACTGCCCTCATTCGTGCTAATAAAACATTTCAAGTGTCAAGGGGACATAGTGTCATAGTGTCATAGTGTCATGTCAGTGTCTGTCAGTGTCAAGGGGACAGGTCCCTTGACACCCGTGCCAGGGATTCGCCTTACCGGGCTGCCGGTGGGGATGGGGCAAGGTGATCATGCTGCTTATGCGATGGTGGGTTTCGCCTACGCCGGAATGAAAGAAACAGAGCCTGAGGGTCTGGCAGCCTGGCCCCCCTGGGCGCGCTTAACCCTTTACCAGGGAGGATTAACCATACTTTCTTTAATGACCGCCGTGCTGGTGATTGCCCCGCTGAAACCCTGGACAATCTGGCGGACGCGAAGATTAAATATTTCTTGAAAAGGACGGAAAATAAAGGCCATGAAAAGAAACCGCCGTCACTGGCCTGCTCCGGAGCTAAAACAGGTTCTTTCCCCACTGGCAGGCCGGGTTTGCTTTCGCTACCGGCTGGAAACTTTGCGCCTGGCCCTTACCTGGGGGATAGGTATTTTTGCGGCGGCCGTAGTTATTTTAAAACTTACCCCGTTACCTTCCTTTATCCTGCTGGGCGGATTAAGCGGAGCAGTGGCCGGGCTTTTTATTTTAATTTTACGGCACCTCTTTTTTCCTGATGTTTTGGCCGTAGTACGTCTGGCTGACGAATTGGGCCTGGACGGCAGGGCCATTACCGCCTACCGCCTCCTGGAAAAAAATAGCCAGGATTTATGGAGCCGCGCCGCCGTTAAAGAAGGAATAGCGGCCTGTCAAAAACTGGTCTTACAAGATACCTACCCCCTCTTTCCTTCCTGGCGACCTTGGAAAGGAGCTGCCTTGCTGGCCGGAATACTGCTGGTGGCCCTTTGGCTGCCTGCTCCCTTGGCTCCTTACTGGCAGGCCAGGCAGGCCGAAAAAGAGGTCCTGGCCGGGGCAGCTTTTAAGGCTAAAGAAGTGGCGGCGCAAATTAAACGCCTTCCGCCGGAACAAAAAGAACTTTTACCGGAAAAGCTCCAGGAAGAATTAAATGCCCTGCCGCAGGCGATCAGTCAGGCCAGGAACCGGCAGGAGGCGGCAAAAATACTGACGCGCACTAACCAAAAAATAGAAGACACGTTAGCCCCGCTAGCGCCGGTTAAAAACAGGGTCCAGCAATTAGTAAGCACTTGGCAGAATAATCAAGACCCTCACTTCCAAAAATTAGCCGCTGCCCTGGCTAGAGGAGAGGAAAAAGAAATTACTAAAGTAAGCCAAGAGCTAGAAATAAAAGCCAAATCAACCGGCTACGGCAAAAACGCCCTGGCGTTGTCCTTTTTTCAGGCCGCGGAAGCAGTAGATGACCCTGACTTGCGGGAAAATTTCCGGCAGTTAGCCCGCACCATGTTATCCCAACCGGGAAGCAAAGGAGCAAAGCAGGTAAACACCGGAAACCCGCCGGGCAAGTCTTTGTCCCAGACCTTGGCCGGTATGGCGCAAAAAGCCGGTACGGCGGCTAATCTTGACCAAGCTTCACGCACTTTGCTTAATTTGGCTGGTGCCTTGGGTACCGGCGACGGCCTGCCGGCCCTAATGGCCCCGGCAAAAGGGAAGACCGGGCCGGGGGGGTTTAATAACGGCGGGGGGGCCGGGGGGGTCGGCCCCCGGGTTTGGGGGGGGGGGGGGGAGGGCGGGGGGGTTGTTGGCGATCCCCCCCGCGGGG
>DMDI01000068.1 GCA_003445555.1 Desulfotomaculum sp.
CTAAAATTGTTTCAAAAAGCCAAAAAAAGCACTATTCCCAATTTGCCTGACCTGGAAGGCTTTTTTAGCCGTCTTGACCAGAAACTGAAAAAACTGGACCGGCAGAAAGACTATAACAAATACATCAGCGCCGTAAAAGAAAACGCGCGGGAAATACGGGATAAAGTCCTGAAATATCTAATGGTGCGCCGCACCCGGACAGAGATAGAAAAGTATTTTTCCGACGATATTACCAAACAAGGGCTAAAATTCCCCAATGTAGAAAAACCGGTCCCGCTTTTTTATGAACTAAACGAAAAAGAAGATGAAATATTCACTAAAACCATCGAACTCATCGCCCAAAAGTTCAAATATGCCCGTTATATGCCCATGCTCTATTATCAAGGCAAGGTGGACCAGCTTGAGCAGCAATCCCAGCGGAACATGGGCCGGTTTATGAAAATCCTGCTGGTCAAACGCCTGGAAAGCAGTTTCTTTGCCTTTAGAAACTCAGTAGATCGATTCCTGCACTCCTACGAAATGTTTATAAAAGAATTTAACAGCGGTAATGTCTATGTGAGCAAGAAGCACACGAATAAAATATTTGAAATGCTGGAGAACGATGACGATGAAGCCGTGCAGCGCCTGATTGATGAAGGCAAAGCGGAACGCTATACCAGCAGCGAATTTACGACCGAATTACTGAATGATCTGCAGCACGACCATGATGTTTTGCTGGCGATAAAAAAACTTTGGAAGCACATTGACCGCGACCCCAAACTTTTGAAATTCCTGCAGGAATTGTCAACGAATTCAGTTTTGCGAGAAAATCATCCGATCATCTTCACGGAATCCAAGGAAACCGCCAATTATTTGTTTAAAAATTTACACCAAAAATACCCGGACAGGGTGTTGTGCTATACCGGTGATTCGGGTGAAGCGACACGCGATAAAGTCATTGAAAACTTTGACGCCCGCGCCCGTCATCCGAAGGATGATTACCGGATACTGGTTTCTACGGAAGTGTTGGCCGAAGGCGTGAACCTGCACCGTTCCAATACGGTAATCAACTACGATATCCCCTGGAACCCGATCCGCATGATGCAAAGAGTCGGCCGCATAAACCGGGTGGATACGCCTTTTGATAAAATTCACACCTTTAATTTTTTCCCCACCACCCAATCCAACGACCAGATTAAACTCAGGGAGGCCGCGGAAGCCAAAATTAATGCCTTCCTGACCCTGCTGGGCGGCGACGCCGAGCTATTGACCGAGGGCGAACCCATCGGTTCACATGAGCTTTTTAACCGGTTGATTTCCAGACAGACATTGGAGGGCGAGGACGAGGCCGGGGAAAGCGAATTGAAGTATCTCCACGCCATCAAAGAGATTCGGGATAAAGACCCCGACCTGTTTGAAAAGATCAAACGACTGCCTAAAAAAGCGCGGACTTGCAAATATCACGTTGAACAGGCAAACTCACTGGTCACCTATTTCCGAAGGGGCAAACTGCAGAAATTCTTCCTGGCCGCTGATTATCAGGCAGCAAAAGAACTGGATTTCATCTTGGCGGCAAAACTGCTGGAAAGTTTTCCGGATGAGGGAAAGAAGAAACTGCCTGAACAGTTCTTCGAACTGCTGGATAAAAACAAAGAAGCCTTTATTTTTGCAACCATGCAAGAACCTTCCTTTCAAAGGCCAAGAGGCGGACGCGACAGCGCGGCAAACATCCTCAAAATTTTAAAAGCAACCCTGAAGAACACCCAGAAACTGACTGACGACCAGGAATTATTTTTAAGAAAAGTACTGACCCAGCTTGAGGAAGGCGGCCTGCCCAAACAGACGGCAAAGCAAACGCTGAAAGCCCTGAATGATCTCAAGCATGAAATCATCAACCCCTTTAAGGTGCTGGCGGTGCTGCAAACCCATATTCCGGCAAAGCTGCTGGAAGAACATTATGCCGAACAAAACCCGGCGGTATTTGGCAAGCGGGAAGTTATCTTATCAATGTATTTAGTAGGTGAATAATTATGGATAAACAGCAAGCGAAATATATTATTGAAGAAACATTTGAAAAACCTTTCGATAAAAACAGGTTTACCCATTTTATCAAAAACCTCCTTAATCGTATTGATGAAGCTCCTTTCGCTTATCATGGACAATACATTCCTGAAGCTTACAGGCAATATATAAGCACTCTGGAGAGAATAGGTAAATTTAACGACGGCGAAAACAGAATTGATATTCTTATCATCAAGCTCCAGAGAGAGACCTCCCTTGAGCGTGCGCGCACTAACCAACGCAATTTTGTTGCCGGTTATCTACAGGGCAAATACGGCAGTTCAAACGAAAAGGAAGCAGCTTTAGTTGCGTTTGTCTCCCCCGATAACACCGACTGGCGCTTTTCGCTGGTCAAGATGGATTACAATTTTGAGCAGACCGAAACCGGCAAAATGAAGGCCAAGGAAGAATTCACCCCTGCCCGGCGCTGGTCGTTTTTAGTGGGCGCCAACGAAAAAAGCCACACCGCCCAGAGCCGGCTGGTCAAAATCCTGGCCAATGACGCGCAAGCGCCGACCCTTGCCGAACTGGAAGAAGCCTTCAATATAGAAACCGTTACCAAAGAATTTTTCCTCAAATACCGCAACCTTTTTATCCGCACCAAGGAAGAGCTGGATACAGTGGTTCAAAACGATGCCCGCATCCAAAACGATTTTGAAGCTAAGGGCGTAAATACCGTTGACTTTGCCAAGAAACTGCTGGGGCAGATTGTGTTTCTCTACTTCCTGCAGAAAAAAGGCTGGTTCGGCGCGGGGCGCGATGCCGACTGGGGCAACGGCTCCAAGCAGTTTTTGCGCGAGTTGTTTGAGAAAAAACACGGCAGTTATAACAATTTTTTCAATGACATTTTAGAGCCGCTCTTTTATGAAGCCTTGCGGAATGACCGTAGCCACGACGACGACTATTACAGCCATTTCAACTGTAAAATACCCTTCCTGAACGGCGGTCTCTTTGACCCCATCGGCGATTACGATTGGGTGCATACGGATATTATCCTGCCGGACAGCCTGTTTTCTAATAAGAATCAAACCGGAGAAGGTGATACCGGCGACGGCATCCCGGACATCTTTGACCGCTACAATTTCACGGTCAAAGAAGATGAGCCGCTGGAAAAGGAAGTGGCTATTGACCCTGAACTGCTGGGAAAGACTTACGAGAAATTCAACGCCATCAGGCCTGATAACTTTGAGGAATACAAAAAAGCCTTAAAGAGCGGCAAAAAGGGCGATGAAAGCAAATTCAACAAACAATTCGGCGTCTATTACACCCCCCGCGAAATTGTTCATTACATGTGCCGGCAGAGTTTGATCAATTATCTTCATACTGAATTAAATGACGGCTCAAAACCTTCTGTTTCAAAAGAAGATATTGGAACCCTGATTCACCTTGGCGAGCAGATCAGTGAGAATGAATCAACGGCTATAATAAAAGAACAAAGGATCAACGAAGGGAAGCAGAGGAGCACTAAAATAAAACCTTTACTGCCCGAAAGCATCCGTAAGAACGCCGGGCTGATTGACCGGAAACTGGCGGACATCACTGTCTGCGACCCGGCGGTGGGCTCCGGCGCCTTTCCCGTGGGTATGATGGGTGAAATTGTAAAAGCAAGAACCGTATTAAACACTTTTATTGATAATAAAGAAAAACGAACGCCATACGATTTTAAACGCCAGTGCATTGAACATTCATTATACGGCGTGGATATTGATCCGGGCGCGGTGGAGATTGCCAAACTGCGGTTGTGGCTGTCGCTGGTGGTGGATGAAGACGATATTAAAAATATCAAGCCCCTGCCGAACCTGGATTACAAGATTGTGTGCGGAAATTCGTTGCTGAGTTATCCCTATACGCCAATGGGACTTGAAGAGATTGAAAAATTAAAAGAGTTATTTATTAAAGAAGTCAACCCAACGAGGAAAAATGAACTGCGTAGTCAAATTGACCATGCGATTTACGGTTTGTTTAAAAATACAGAAAAGAGCCTTGGTTACAAAGTCACAATGGATTTTAAAATAAATTTTTCTGAGGTGTTCCATGGTAAAGACGGAAATGCCCACCGCAACAATGGATGTGGTTTTAATATTGTAATTGCCAATCCGCCGTATGTTTCAACCAAAGGTAGAGATGATGCTGATAAAAAAGTGCTCCTGAAAATATATGATTTCGCGGATGATTTGTATAGTCATTTTTATTTCAGAGGCATTGAAATAGCCGCCGACAATAAAGGAGTCCTATGCTTTATCTCTTCAAAAACATTTTGGACTATTCAAACCAAGAAGAATTTGCGTGAGTTATTTCTTAAAAACAAAATCATTGAGCTATATGATACGGCAAATCCTTTTGAAGCGATGGTAGATACTTGTGTAATTCTGGTCAAGAAAACTAAAGATAAGGAAAATTATACAGTATACATAAAGGACGGAAAAAAAGATTTGTTAAACCCTGTGGTGTATCAAACCGTCATAAATACCTATCACAACACCCCCAACAAAGTCTTGTTTATTCCGCACGACTTTAATATAGCCGTCCATTGTAAATACAGTAAAGTCGTTAATTACTTGACGGATAAATGGTGGGATAAAATCTCAACCAGCAAAAACGTTGAAAAAAACAAAAGGCAATTAGAAGAATATCGGAAATCTCTTAAACCGGGTGATATTACTTTACTGGGACTTATTACAGATGGCGGGGTTGGACTGCAAACAGGCAGTAACGGTAAATATGTTGGAGTTCTTGAAGGAACCAAGTATGCTGAAAATGTAAGAAAATCCCGCCCGGATAAATTATTAGAGGCAATTTCTTCCTACAATATTAAAGAAATAAACCACCTTAGAAATAAAGATGATGCCCGAACATTCCTGGAAAGTAAAACCGAATATGAAATAAGATTGCTTTTTGATGAATTAAAAGAAAAATATGGCAGAGATATTTTTGGGCAGGGGTATTTGTTTAGAATCGTGAATGAAAATGAAATTGCCGAAGTTGAAACTTTGACCGAAGATGAAAAAGAAAATGGAATTGCGGGGGTTAGAACTTTCGTTCCCTATGATAAAGGTGACAAAGAAGGCAATCGCTGGTATTTACAAACTCCCTATTATATTGATTGGAGCAGAATAAATGTTAGTTTATTAAAAAATGATCCAAAAGCAAGATGGCAAGGTTATAATTTTTATTTCAGAGAAGGGTTCTGTTGGAGTGATATTCATACAATATTGATTAAATCAAGATTAAAAACGGCTGGTGTTCATGATGTAAAGAGTATGAGTCTATTTTCTTTAATTCCAGGTATGTGCCCTGAAGAATATTTGATTACAATACTTAATTCAACTTTCATTAGTGAGTATGATTTTAATTTCTTAAATAATACTCAAACATTTCAAATTAATGATGCACGCCAAATTCCAATCATTATCCCCACAAAAGATCAGTTATCAGAATTCGAGCGGGTATTTAACGAAGCGTATCAAATACAAAAATCCCGGTTTGGTGGTGAAATTTCTAAAAACGAAGCAGACAAAAAATTAGATAAAATTCAACAAAAGGTTGACCAGATGGTATATAAACTTTACGGCCTCACTGAACAAAGCTAGGGAACAAAGCTAGGGGACGTTCTTCTTGCTTCTTATGAGGATTGGTAGGTCTTGCATGTGACGGAGGCTGTGTGGCTTTTCATCTACTTTATTGAAAAACATCTGAACCATGTTTTCGCTTAAAGTCGGCGCTAAAGGGCATGACTGGACTGAGATCGATGATCTCATGGTCAAGGCCCTGCACCTTCGCCGCCGTTCATATTACAGGATTTCATTGGGATGAGGGAAACATTAATAAAAGCCCGGAGAAGCACAACGTTGAGAATTGGGAATGTGAACAGATTTTCTTTAACGAACCACTGATAATCCTTGATGATCCGAAGCATTCACTTACAGAAAAACGATGGGCAGTATTTGGCAAGACTGAAGCATACCGCCTGATAATTGTGATTTTCACGAAACGCGGTAAACTGCTCAGGGTTATCTCAGCAATAGATATGAATCAAAAGGAAAGGCAATTTTATGAAAAAAACGGATAAAAAAATTCCAAAATTCAAAAACGAAGATGAGGAACGGGACTTTTGGGCAACTCATTCCTCTCTTGATTATTTTGAATCAAGCAACTTTAAAAGAGCTTCCTTTCCCAATCTGAAGCCTTCTCTCAAGTCCATCTCAATTCGATTGCCCGAGTCTATGTTGGCTGAACTAAGAATCCTTGCAAATAAAAAGGATATCCCCTATCAGAGCCTTGCAAAAATATATTTGGCAAAGCAAATAGCTTTAGAACGAGGTACTTTGGATCTTTCTCGGAAAGAAGACCTAAACCGTTAAGTTATACCCAACCTGACTCGCTTCCTCGCTGGCGATTGGTCGCTCGCAGGTTAGCTTGGTCGCTAGAAGGGGGGGCTATTGTTTAAATCTGCTTCACTGATACCCAACTCCTGCATGGCTTTTTCCGCCGGAATAAAATCCTCTGCTTTTGCGTTTTCCATGCGTTTTTCAGCCTCTACAAGCAAGCGGTAGGATCAATACCCTTGGGGAAAAATTTTTTTAACTAGCCACCCTGTTTTTTTCCGTGAG
This sequence comes from Desulfotomaculum sp., assembly GCA_003445555.1. Lineage (GTDB taxonomy): Bacteria > Bacillota > Desulfotomaculia > Desulfotomaculales > Nap2-2B > SCADC1-2-3. The sequence goes on from DMDI01000068.1 coordinate 6,651, forward strand.
TTTTTCGGTAGCCATTATGTAAAATCCGCTTGTTAATTTCCTATATCTTACTTATGTCTTACTATTGTTCCTCCAACTCTACTTTTACGGGACGGCGCCGCCGGGCAGGATGTCTTTTGCGGTACCTTTCTTTTAAAACCGGCACCCCGTTAATTACGTAAACCCAGGAAAGAAATAAACCGGCCGCCAGGCATAAACCGGCTATTTTATCGGTAATTAAGACGGCGGCCAATAAAACAGCAAACACAACCACGGTTAAGCCGGGCAGGATTAAACCGCCGGGGATAGTGTAAGAACGTTGGGCCGCCGGAATTTTTTGACGCAACTTAATTACGGCCAGACCGGCCAGAGCGTAAATCAGTGATTCCATCGCGGCCGCCAGGTTCACAAAAATCAGGTAGCGTTTGGTAATTAAGACGATGATGGAAATGGCCAACCCGACAAAAAATATAGTTAAAATAGCGGCCCACGGAGTAAAATATTTTAAGCTGACCTTACTTAAACAGGTTGGTAAAACATGTTCGCGGGCCGAAGCATAAAGAAAACGGGAAACACTGAGTAATCCCGCGTTAAAGGTAGTTATGGAAGCTCCCAGGCAAATGATGGTCATCCAAATAACCCCGGTTTTTCCCAGCAGATTTTCCGCAAACAATAAATGAGGAATTACCGAGTGCCCTAACGCATCTTTTGGTACGGTTGAAGTTACGGCAACCGTAAATAAAGCGTATACAATGCTTATAAGGCCAACGGCAATTAACATTCCTTTGGAAATTAGTTTGGTGTCAGTAGATTCCTCCGCCAGAGGGGTGACCCATTCAAAGCCCACAAATAAAAAAACGCCCAAGGCCACCGCTTGAATCAGGTTTCCCGGTCCTCCAACCACCGTTAGATTTTCCGGCCGGAAATTAATTTTTCCAAAGGCCAGAACAGCCAGCAAAATTATAGAGAGCATTAAACCGTAGGTAATAATATCTTGAAAATTGCCGGCAATTTTTACTCCGCGGATGTTTACCCAGGCGGCAATTATAAACATGACTATAATCCAAACCAAGGGGGGGATTGCCGGCATTGCGTAACTAAGTACCCGGGCTAAGATGAAGCTTTCTGCCCCCACTATGCCCATAATTACGGCCATATAAAAGAGGGAGATAACCAGGGCTAAATTATCATTAAAAGCCCGCCCAAAATAAAGCCGGATGCCTGCCGCTGAAGGAAGCTGTCCGTTAAGCTCCGAAAAACAGGCCGCGGCTAAAAAGCATAAAAGGCCGCTGGTAAGAATAGCCAGCCAGGCGGCGTTTCCGGCCAAAAAGCCGGCCACTTGAATAGCCGCCACAAAGGTGGAAGTGGCCAAGGTTAGACCGGCACTGGTGGCTACTATAGTTCGTAGAGTGAGTACTTTCTTTAAATGCATTTTTTATTCACCCCAAATCATTAAGGAAATAAAGTCTAAACGCACAACGTCATCTTCTGTACCCAGCACCTTTAAGGTTCCGTTCAGGTACGGCCGGGTGGGGGTAATGTCCCCGTAAAACATGTCGGCCAGCGTTTCACTGTCCGAAATAATTTTAACATCGGGGCTTTCCGGTGATCCTTCCTGAATGGTAAGTTCACCCTTGCGCAAGATTAAAGTATGTCCGGAAGGTATATCATTAGCCTCTACCAGGACTACCCGGTCCCAGTCGGCATTCATTTTTTTTAAACGCTTATTTTTATTATAGCCTTCTTGAAAGGCGCGTAAACTGGCGGTAATCTCACTGTGCTCAGCCACAAAACCAAGGCCTCCTAATCCGGTCTAGTTTAATTTTAATATGCGGGGTTTTAAGTCCAACTGCTTTAATAAATTCAGATAATCATCAGGGGTGATTTCGGGCCATGGTTTTTGTAATAATACCACCATAATAGCCTCAATTACGTTTGTTCCAAAGGAGCGTCCTTGGAATTCCGGGGTAGTGGTCACCAGGTACCCGGCCCCTTTTTCCCGTAAAAAAGCCACGTCCTCGGTAGTCGTAGTATTGGTAACAATAGTTTGCCCTTTTAAGAGGGGCAGGTAACGCCTGATCAGGTGAAAATCGCCGGCAATTACTTGCGCCTCCAGGTAATAATGTCCATATTTTTTTATTTTTTCTTCATCCTGAACTTCCTGTTTTTTTCCCGTGGGGTAAATCATATGAAAGGGAAGCTGGCACATATCCGGTAAAGTTTTATGGGCAATTTCCTCTAGTTCTTCCAGGGTTGAAATGGGGTAGGGAATACCGGCGGAAAAAATTAAATCTCCGTAGGTAACCTCACAGTCTAAGGAAGTAAATGCTTCGGCCATTCCAAAGCGGTCTACCGCGCTGACCATTAAAACCTTTGTTTTCGGGGGCAAAAGATCCGTGTTTTGCCGCAAAAAGTATACTGTTTCCCGCTCCAGGGTACTTTTTAAGCCGCTTCCATCCACCACCGGTGTTTTATGTACGGCCTGCATTAATTTTAAACCATCTTGAACCACGTAGCGGGTTTTACCGGCGTAAAGATAAACATCAATTCCTCCTAGACCAATAGCATCTACCTTACCGTCTAATTCTTGCAATAAAGCAATAGCCTGGTCAAAATTTCCGTCAGTTCCCTGCCGGCTTATTTCAAACTCTTCTCCAAATAAGGCCACCTGTACTTTATGGTCCCGGCGGGAAGAACCCAGGCTAACACTGACCACCCTTTTCAAAAAAAAGCCCCCGTTCTTTATTTAAGATCTTTGGTAACATTTTAACCAAGTTAAGCTAAAAATACAAGCAAAAACAAAATAGTTTTACGGCTGTAACCAGCGTTTCCCCTTAATGATGACCCGAACTATTTTCGATAAGAGGAAATGGCTTTTGAATGTAGAATAAATGTAGAATAAAGAGTAATTGAAATAATAAATGAAAGTAAAAAATCAGGGGGCCGGCGAAATTGATTAACTTTTTGCGGGGTACGCTGGTGGAAGCACAAAACGGAATGGTAACGGTTGAGGTAAACGGTGCCGGTTACGGGGTTTATGTTCCTTAGATCGGAA
>DMDI01000144.1:0-2884 GCA_003445555.1 Desulfotomaculum sp.
GGGATTTTGCTTAAAATACGGTAACCGCGTGGCGAAACCGGCTGGTCTAAAATACTGGCACTACCGGAATAACCCAGGGCCCGGGCTAGTAAGGTTAGGTCCAAAAGGTCTTCCGCCGGCCAGCTATTAATAATAGCCAAAATATGGGTTGACGATTTATCGCTTGCCACCAATACATAATCCCGAATGATTAAAAGAACATCATTTTCAACATTTGTTACCAGTTCTTCAAGCTGCATGGTGATTAAACGTCCTTCCGTCCCCAATTCGCAAATATACCTCTCTATTTCCTGCACTACGCGCAATACCATCTCAACGCGCTGCAGGCCTTTTGTTACGTCAAAGAGAGTTACGGCATCTTCGTACTCTAAGATACTAAGATTTTCAATTATTTTATCTAAGGTAATCCGGTATTTTTCTAATGTTTGAAGGGCCTGATTTGCTTTGGTTAAAATAACTCCGGTATCGCGGAGCATATACTTTATACTGCCCCGGTAAATAGTAATTACGTTCCGACGCTGCGAAATAGCGATAATCAGTGCTCCGGTTTGTTTAGCTACCCGTTCCGCCGTCCGGTGTCTAATACCGGTTTCTGAAGAAGGAATATTTAAATCAGGAATAAGAAAGGTATTGGCGGCAATAATTCGCTTCGTATCAGGACTCAAGATGATAGCTCCGTCCATTTTAGCTAATTCATATAGACTGGCCGGACTAAACTCGGCGTTAACTATAAAGCCTCCTTCTGTAATCCCGCTTATTTCCTGACTGTCGCCAATGACCACTAAACCTCCTGTTCCAGCCCGTAAAATATTTTCTAATCCTTCACGCAAAGAGGTTCCTGGAGCCACCAGGCGCAACATTTGCATTAGCTTGTCCTCAGGTCTTTCCTCTTTCAATAATTTTTCCCCCTTCCCTATTATCCTTATCTTGATAAGGCTAATTCTATTGCTTGCCCCAAAGTATACACTGGTTTAATTGTGATTCCTTCAAATAAGGATGGGTTTAAACCTGAACCGGGTACTAAAAACAGGGAAAAGCCCCTTTGGACTGCCTCCCTTATTCTTTTTTCTAAACCATACACCGGACGGATTTCCCCGGTTAAACTAACTTCTCCCGAAACCACCATTTTATTTGCTACGGCAATATCACGAAAGCTTGAGGCCACTGCCATCGCAATAGCCAAATCAGCGGCTGGCTCAATAACCTTCACCCCACCTACGGCACTAACGTAAGTATCATAACTATTAAGCTGCAAGCCTACCCGTTTTTCTAACACGGCCAAAACCAAGGCTACCCGGTTGTAATCTACGCCCGCCGTCATTCGCCGGGGAGATCCAAAACCAGTGGGAGTTACCAAAGCCTGAATTTCTACCAGTAATGGCCTGGTCCCTTCCAGCACGGGAACCACTGCCGCCCCAATTACGGTCTCTAAATGATGATACATTAAAAAAGACACGTTGGGGTCACTTACTTCTTCCAAGCCTCCCTCACGCATTTCAAAAATACCAATTTCATTAGTGGAACCAAACCGGTTTTTGAGGCTGCGCAAAATACGAAAAGACTGATATTTCTCTCCTTCAAAATAAAGCACCGTATCTACAATATGCTCAAGCAAACGGGGTCCAGCCAGAATACCTTCCTTAGTCACGTGCCCTACTAAAAATATACTTGTCTTAGTCGATTTGGCTAAGCGCATTAACTGGATGGTACATTCTCTAACTTGATTCACACTGCCCGGCATAGACCCCAGTTCAGGATTTATGATAGTTTGAATAGAATCAATTATCACTATTTCCGGCAATAAAGCCTTTACCTGCTCTTCAATGTTATTGACGTCAATTTCAGAAACCACGTAAACCTTTGCCTCAGAAATTTTTAACCGGGAAGCACGCAGGTAAATCTGGCTAACCGATTCTTCGCCGGAGACGTAAAGGGCGCTTTTACCGGTTGTGCTTGCCTGAGCAACCATTTGTAACATAAGGGTAGATTTCCCAATTCCCGGGTCACCGCCAAGCAAAACAAGGGAACCAGGAACTATCCCTCCGCTTAATACCCGGTCCAATTCACCAATTCCCGTAGAAAAGCACTTTCCCTCCTCCGGTGAAATTTCCGCTAAAAGACACGGTTTTTCGGATACGGCAAAATTAGCGTGCACTCCGACTGTTTTTTTTTCACGCTGCACCTTTTCCGTAAAGGTATTCCACCCCCCGCAGTCGGGGCACCGTCCCAACCAACGGGGTGTTTGGTATCCACACGTCAGGCAAGCAAAAAATTTTTTTTCCGGCATAAAAACCTCTTATACCAAAGCCACCATCCCGGCTTCTTGCAAAATAATCTGATCATCTTTGGCGTCAATAACTACCTTATCACCCCGCTTGAAAGTACCCTGCAGTAATTCTTCGGATAAAAGGTCTTCTACTTTATGTTGAATAGCCCGCCGCAACGGCCGGGCGCCAAAAACCTCATCAAAACCTTCCTTGGTTAAAACCTCTTTGGCCGCTTCGGTAAAGGTAACCTCCACATTCTGCTCCTTTAGCCGTTTGGCTACGTCTTTAAGCATTAAATCCACAATTTTTTTAATGTGTTCAACAGACAAGTAATGAAAAACAATAATTTCATCTACCCGGTTCAAAAATTCCGGCCGGAAGGTTTGCTTTAATTCATTGCTTACCTTTTCCTTCATACTTTCATAGGTCACTTTGGTCATATCACCAGCCCGAAAACCCATTATTCCTTCCCGGCGAACGGCTAACGCCCCAACGTTAGACGTCATAATAATCACTGTATTGCGAAAGTCTACCGCGCGCCCCTTAGCGTCAGTTAACCTTCCGTCTTCTAGCACCTGCAAAAGGATATTAAAAACATCAGGGTGAGCTTTTTCAAT
>DMDI01000144.1:3031-7325 GCA_003445555.1 Desulfotomaculum sp.
CCTTCTTCATAACCTACGTAACCAGGAGGTGCGCCAACAAGCCTGGAAACAGCAAACTTCTCCATATATTCACTCATATCCAACCTGACTAGGGCATTTTCATCGTCAAATATAGCTTCAGCTAAGGTGCGGGCTAACTCCGTTTTACCTACTCCGGTAGGTCCTAAGAAAATAAAGGAACCGATTGGCCGGCGCGGATCCTTCAACCCGGCTCTGGCCCGCCGGATAGCCCGGGCTACCGCAATAACCGCTTCATCCTGACCAATAACCCGTTGATGCATAATCTCTTCCAAACGTAGCAGACGCTGTGATTCATCTATGGTTAACTGTTTTACCGGCACCCCGGTCCAACTACTGGCTACCTGAGCTATATCCTCTTCGGTAACAACCAACTCTTCTCCGCCTCTTTTATTTTTCCAATTTCCTTTTAGAGCGTCCAATTCCTGACGTAATTTTTGCTCCTTATCCCGTAGTTGAGCGGCCTTCTCAAACTCTTGACTGTTTACCGCCGCTTCTTTTTCATGATGTAAATTTTTTATTTGCTCCTCAAAGGCCTTAATTTCAGGAGGTACGGTAAATGCTTGGAGACGTACCTTGGAACTAGCTTCATCAATAAGGTCAATAGCCTTATCCGGCAGGTAACGATCGGTTATGTACCGGTCTGATAAACGCGCGGCCGCTTCCAGGGCATTATCGAGAATGCGTAGTTTATGGTGGGCTTCGTATTTATCCCGCAAACCCTTTAAAATTGAAATTGTTTCTTCTACGGTCGGCGCGTTAACCATTATGGGTTGAAAACGTCTTTCTAAAGCAGCGTCTTTTTCAATGTACTTACGGTACTCATCCAGGGTAGTTGCCCCAATACATTGGAGTTCGCCCCGGGCTAACGCCGGTTTTAAAATATTGGCGGCGTCAATTGCTCCTTCGGCTGCCCCGGCGCCAATAAGGGTATGCAGCTCATCTATAAATAAAATAATATTTCCGGCTTTAATAATTTCGTTGAGTACTTTTTTTATTCTTTCTTCAAATTCGCCCCGGTATTTTGTGCCGGCCACTATTGACGCAAGGTCCAGGGCTATGACCCTTTTTTTCAAAAGCGGTTCGGGCACATCATCAGAAACAATCCGTTGGGCTAAACCCTCCACAATTGCGGTCTTCCCTACTCCCGGATCACCAATTAAAACCGGATTATTTTTTGTCCGCCGGCTTAAAATTTGTAAAATCCGGCTAATTTCATTTTCTCGTCCTACTACCGGATCTAATTTATTATCACGGGCTAAAGCATTGAGGTCCCGGCTAAATTGTTCTAAAAGGTCAGTACCGGTTTTACCTCTTGCCGGTCCTGACCCAGACTGCCCGGCCGGATAAGCTCCTCCTAATATTTGCAATATTACGCTTTGTACTTTTTCCGCGTCAACGCCTAAACTGCTTAGCACTTGAGCCGCTACTCCTTCTCCTTCCCGAGTCAGGCCAAGCAGTATGTGTTCGGTGCCAATATAACTGTGACCCATACGCCTGGCTTCTTCTACTGATAGCTCCAAAACAAGTTTGGCCCGGGGAGTAAGCATTACCTCCTTAGGTACCGGTCCTTCAATTTTTTCCACCATCATTTCCACTAACTCACGCACTTTTTTTGCCTCAACGCCTAAGTTGGCTAATGCTTTAGCCGCTACGCCTTCACCTTCCCGAATTAAGCCAAGCAAGATATGCTCTGTACCCACGTAAGGATACTTTAAACGCTTTGCCTCCTCCTGAGCCAAATATAAAACACGTTGTGCTTTTTGAGTAAATCTTCCAAACATTTTATTCACCTTCCTTCAAAAATACAAAATAAATTATCTTAAAGTTAAATCTTTTCGGCTTGAGAAAGTTTTTCCCGGATTAACTTAGCCCGGTAAACATCTCTGATAAAAGAAGACATTTCTTTCCCGGTTATTTTGACTAAAAAAACCGGCCGGGTAAGAAGGATTAATTCCATTATTAAACATGCGGGTATGTTTTTTATTATTTGTATAACAATACCCAGCCTTAAATCCGACAAAAGACGCAAGGCTTCGGCCGAGGATATAACGTGGGCGTGTTTTAAAATTCCGTAAGCCCGGCCAACCCGGTCTTCCAGCTGTTCCCTCCTTTCTTTAAACAAAGCCTGACGCGCTATTCTTTCTTGATTAATAATCTGACGCGTAATAAAAATCAGATTGGTAATTATATCTTCCTCAGACTTTCCTAAGGTAACCTGATTGGATAATTGAAATAAATTACCGTAAGCTTCCGTACCTTCCCCATATAAGCCCCTTACGGTTAAGCCTAATTTAGTAACATTTGTTACCACATCCTTAATTTGATTGACCATAACTAAACCCGGTAAGTGAACCATTAAAGAGGCCCTCATTCCTGTTCCAACGTTTGTAGGGCAAGTAGTCAAATAACCTAATTTCTCATCAAAAGCATATGGCAGTGTTTTTTCCAGCTCTCCATCCAGGCAATCTACTAATTTCCAGGCTTCATGCATTTGTAAACCGGGTAAAAGACACTGAATACGCAAATGATCCTCCTCGTTAACCATGAGGCTAATTACTTCATCACTACGTAATACTACCGCTGCCTTTTGGTAATCCTTTAATATATCCAGGCTAATTAAATGCTTTTCTACCAGTATATTCCTTTCTAAAGGAACCAACTCACCTAACCGGATTAATTCTAAAAAGCCAATTTTCTCCTTTAGGCTCTCTCTTTTAATTGCCCTTTCAACGAGGTTAATAACTTCCTCTCCCTTACCCGGGGTTAAAAGGTGGGGAAAAGGTAAATTGACTAAGTTTCGGGCTATCCTTATCCGGCTGCTAATAACCACGTCTGCCTCCGGACCATCACCCATCCAGTAACTGGATGCGTTATTAACCGTGTCTTTAACGGCCAAACTTTTAGCCTCCCTCTGGTTCCGGTTTCCTTTCAAGTTCCTTAATAGTGTCCCGTAGTTGAGTCGCCTGTTCAAAATCTTCACCCCGAACAGCTTCCTGTAATTTTGTTTTTAAATCTTCTATTTTTCTAATTTTCTTTAAATAATCCTTATTTATCCCCGGAACTTTACCTTTATGCTGGGTAGTACCATGGACGCGACGCAATACCGGTTCTAACCTGGCGTGGAAGTATTCATAACACGCTCCACAACCTAATAAACCGTTTTTTAGAAATTGCTTCTCCGTTAAACCACAATTTTCACACTTATTATCTCCATCGGCTAATGACCGGTCAGGCGAAGGCAGGTTAAATTCATTGCCCAGCAAACTGGCAAATAATACCGGCAAATTTAATTGAGGCACAAAACCATGACTTTCAAGTTGAATTTCGCGAGCACATTGCTCGCATAAACGGATACTTCGCTTATGGTCATTTATTATTTCGGTTACAAATACGTTAGCCAATCTTTGCTCACAACGTTCGCACATCATCCCCAACCTACCTCCTAATTACGTACATAAAATGGCTCTGATCATTACTTTTAAAAGGTATGCCCGCAGTTGATCCTGTTCAGCAAGCCCTGGATACATAATTTTACTTTTAACTATAGCCCGCATTAAATTACTCTCCCGGGCAGTAATTAAATCCTCTTCCAATAACCGCTGAATTATCCCTTCGGCGTGCAACGGGGTAATTTCCTTGCCTATAAGGTCGCATAAATCATGAATTAAATTTGTTTGGTTATTTAGGGGCACTTTCACTATCCTGATGTACCCCCGGCCGCCTCTCCGGCTTTCTATGACAAATCCTTTTTCTAAAGTGAATCTAGTAGTTAAGACATAGTTAATTTGAGAAGGAACACATTTAAATTTTTCAGCTAAATCACCCCGCTGAATTTCAATTAACCCTTGCTCACTTTCAGAAATTAATTTTTTTAGATGACTTTCGATATAATCCGAAATATTATGCATCTTTTAGATCTATCACCTTCTTATTTTATCTACCGCGTTGATTTCACTTGTTTATTATTTATCTAACTGACTTTAACTATCTTTCACCATTATTATTAACAAAAATATTATTTTTTTACAAGTGCTAAAATAGTAAATAATCAATGTTATTATGCTATTTATGAGAGCAATCACCATTTTTCACTATTAATACTAACTATAGCGTTCAAATACTAATTATTTTGTAATTACTCAGGCACAAAGGCACAAAGCTTTTTGCCTATTTGCTGCTTAACTTTCCGGTGAGAAGTTAATCCGTAAGCTTCATCCCTGGGAAAACCTTTAGAAATCTTATATATTTCAGCAACTAAAGTTATTCAGCAACT
>DMDI01000266.1:0-5548 GCA_003445555.1 Desulfotomaculum sp.
AGGCTTTAAGGTAACTTACCTGCCGGTGGACGGCGGTGGCCTGGGTGATCCGCAAAAGGTTAAAAAGGCCATTACGAATAAAACTATCCTTGTTTCCGTTATGCACGCTAATAACGAAATAGGCGCCATTGAACCAATAGAGGAAATAAGTAAGTACGTTAAAGAAGCCGGGATTTTATTCCATACCGATGCGGTGCAAACAGTGGGGCATATTCCCGTGAACGTGGATGAACTGGGGGTAGATTTACTTTCTATTTCAGCGCATAAGCTGTACGGGCCAAAAGGGGTTGGAGCCCTTTACATTAGAAAGGGGACGAGAATATTTCCCTTTGTGCACGGCGGGGAGCAGGAAAGGGGGCGCCGGGCCGGCACGGAAAATGTTCCTGGGATCGTAGGTTTGAGCAAAGCCATAGAACTTGCCCGGCAGGAAATGGGCGAGGAAGCGAAGCGGCTGGTTTGCCTTCGCGACCGCTTAATTCAAGGTCTCCTGGAGAACCTTGACCACGTGCATTTAAATGGCCACCCTTTCAGGCGACTTCCCAATAACGTTAACGTAAGTGTAGATTTTGTGGAAGGGGAATCAATGCTCTTGAATCTGGATCTAGAGAACATTTGTGCTTCTACCGGTTCAGCCTGCAGTTCTTCAAGCCTTGAACCATCACATGTGCTCCGGGCGCTGGGCCTCCCTCCCGAACAGGCTCACGGTTCGCTCAGGTTTACGCTGGGGCGGGAAAACACGGCGGATGAGATTGATCTGGTTATTGAAGTATTATCCCGTATTGTAACCAGATTAAGAGCCATGTCCCCCCTTTTAAAAATTCGCGGGTAGCAGAACAGGAGAGAAATAAATGCGTGGTGGACCAACCCAATACAGTGAAAAAGTAATGGAACATTTTAAGAACCCCCGGAATGTTGGGGAAATAGAAAATCCCGATGGGGTTGGACAGGTAGGAAACCCGGTGTGTGGTGATATTATGGAGCTATACCTCCGGGTAAAGGACGGCATTATTACGGAGGCCAAATTCAAAACCTTTGGCTGTGGAGCGGCTATCGCCACCAGTTCCATGGTTACCGAAATGGTGAAAGGGAAAAGCGTTGAAGAGGCGCTGAAAATATCCAACCGGGCGGTAGCGGAGGCTTTGGGGGGGTTGCCGCCAGTTAAAATGCACTGCTCTGTTTTAGCCGAGGAGGCCCTTAAATCAGCTCTTGATGATTACTTAAGCAAGTCTAAAGGAAAGCTGCCGGGCGAGAAGGTAAAGTCAAAATGAGGGAAAGAGTAGCTGTGGCTATGAGCGGGGGGGTGGACTCCTCGGTAGCCGCGGCTTTGCTTATAGAAAAAGGGTATGAAGTTATTGGGCTTACCATGCAAATCTGGCCGCGGGAGGAAACGGCAGAACCTGACGAAAAATACCAGGAATGTTGCGGTCTTGAAGCTGCTACGGACGCTAAAAAAGTAGCTTTTAAACTTGGCATCCCTCATTACGTGGTGAATTTCCGGGAAGTTTTTTTTGAGAAGGTAGTAAAGAATTTTTGCCTGGAGTACTTACGGGGAAGGACACCAAACCCTTGTATCAGATGCAACGAATTTATCAAGTTTGAGGCGTTTTTTAAAAAAGCAAAGGAATTAGGAGCAAGCTTCATTGCCACCGGGCATTACGCCCGGATAGAATTTGCCGGGGGGAGGTTTTTGCTAAAGAAAGGGCTTGACTTTACCAAAGACCAATCCTATGTGCTCTACCCCATGACTCAGGAGCAACTTAAATATACCCTTTTTCCTCTTGGTAAATTAAGAAAAGAAGAAGTGAGAAAAATTGCCGGACGTCTTAACCTTCCGGTGGCCGGAAAAAGGGAAAGCCAGGAAATATGCTTTATTCCGGATAAAAAATACGGGGAATTTATTATAAAGCATTTTCCTGAGACAGCTAGACCCGGCCCAATTTTAGATTCTGAAGGGAGAATTCTGGGGAAACATAAGGGATTTGTCTTTTACACCGTAGGCCAGCGAAAAGGAATAGGTATTTCTGCCGGGAGACCCCTTTACGTAGCCAGTATAAATCCGGAAAAAAATGCCGTTGTTATAGGGGGGGAAGAAGAGCTTTTTAAGGCTGAGCTTATTGCTGCTGAGGTAAATTTTATCCCCTTTGAAAAGCTTGAGCAGCCACTGGAAGTACGGGCAAAAATCAGGTACAGGCATTCTGAAGCGCAAGCCTTGCTTACCCCTCTTAACGCAAAAACAATCCGGTTAAAATTTAAAGAGCCGCAACGGGCTATTACCCCCGGCCAGGCAGTGGTCTTTTATAAAGAAGATTTAGTCATTGGCGGGGGAACAATAGAATTTGCCGCTATTTAATTAGCTTCTTTGGCCGGAAAAACGTACTTCCGGTAAAATTCAAAGGTTTCCTTTAGTCCTTTGGCAAAAGGGGTATACGTAAAGTTTAAGGTGCCGGCAATTAAAGAGCCGGCGTAAAGCTCATGCTTATCCAAAGGAAAAGGCAAAGGAATGTTATTCCGGTTGATTTCCGCAAGGCTTAATTTTTTTGTCCATAGGCGTTTATCGGATATTTCTTCTAATACTTTGCTTAATTTTTTATAGGAAATAAGTTCTTCTGCCGCCAGGTTATAGGCCTGATGATAAACCTTTTCATTTTCCAGGCAGGCCAGGCAAATTTTAGCCACGTCCCTTACAAAAACAAATTGAAAGAGGGCCAAAGTATTGTCTGGAATAGGAATGGGTTTGTTGGTTAAAATTAAATCAAAGAAAAATGATTCGCGCGGCGCGTAATTAAACTGTCCGTAAATAAAAGCCGGCCGCAAAATAGTATAAGGGATGCCCTTTTCTTTGCCTTGGTTGACCAGTTTTACTTCCGTCAGCCATTTTTTATACCCGTAATCGCCAAAAGGTCCCGCAATAGGGCCTGAAAGCTTTGGGGCATCTTCAAATTTAGGCAAATCATCAGAGCTTTCGTAAACGCTGCACGTGCTGATGTAAATGTAATGGTTAATTGTACCGGGTAAATTGTTAAGAATAATTTCCACCTCAGCCGGTTCATAACAACAAAAATCAATTACGGCATGCCAGTCTAACGGAGGCACAACTTGCTTTAGGGCGGAAATATCGTGCCGGTCGCAAAAATGTTCGGCAATCTCGGGCCGGTTAAAAGGATTGCTACCTCTGTTCACCAGGTGAATAGCGTATTCTTTTTTTTCAAGCAGTTCTAAAACAAAAACCCTGCCGACAAAATAACTTCCCCCAATAACTAAAATATTTTTCACAAAAACCCCCCCTAATAAGATAAATCATAAACCTTAAATAATTAATTGGTCAAGTATAAGTTTATTTTTAGTTATGGTAAAATATAAAACAAGCTTAATTAAATTAACTTTAAATACCTTACTTTAAATACCAAAAACGCCTTAAGAGGTTTTAATCCATGAGTGAGCATAAGCAAAGTACTCCCAGGTGGACGCAGGCCCAATGGCTGGCTATTAAGGCCCGTAATAGTAGTTTTTTAGTTTCTGCCGCCGCCGGGGCCGGAAAAACAAGCGTCTTGGTGGAAAGGGTTATCCGGCGGATTTTAGACGACCAGATTAATATAGACTCCTTACTGGTGGTAACCTTTACTAATGCAGCCGCCGCGGAAATGCGTCAAAGAATTGGCCGGGCTTTAGCGCAAGAACTAAAACGCCAGCCTTATTCATCTCATTTGCGGCGTCAACTGGTCTTTTTAAATCAGGCAAAAATAACCACTATACATTCCTTTTGCTTAGACCTTTTACGTCAATACTTTTACCTGCTTGACCTGGAACCAGATTTTCGAATTGCCGACGAAAACGAAGCCTTAATTTACCAGGTGGAAACCCTGGAAGAGGTAATGGAACAAGGTTACGACACTGAAGATAACCAGGCCTTTACTTCTTTGGTTGATTGCTACGGAGGTCAGTGGGATGACCGCAATTTAAGGGAGTTGGTCTTGCGCTTGTTCTCCTTTTCCCGCAGCCTTCCCCATCCACGCGATTGGTTATCCAGGGCGGCCAACGCTTTTAAGCTTACCGGAACACCGGCTATTGACGACACCGTCTGGGGGCAAAATATTAAAGCCGGTTTGGCTTTGGAACTAGAGGGAGTCAGAATTTTACTGAAAGAGGCTTTGGGGTTAGCCGGAGAGAATAAAGAAACGCAAGTATACTTAAAAACACTCCAGGAAGACCTTAATTTAATAGGGGAACTTATAAAGGACAGTTCTTTATCTTGGGATAACCTATGCCATATTTTACAAAATACTAAATTTAACCGCCTGCCGTCTATTTCCGCTAAGGACAACCAGATTGTGGTCAGATTAAAGGAAAAAGTTAAATCTTTAAGGGATGCCGCCAGAGAAAAAATTAAAAAAATAACTAAACATTATTTTTCCCGTTCTTCAGCTGATTTACTAACTGATTTTCATTTTATTGCTCCTTTAATGCAAACTCTGGTTGACCTGGTAAGTGGTTTTAGTGAAGCATACCAAAGGGCCAAGCTAAAGCGGGGATTAGTGGATTTTGCTGATTTGGAGCACTATGCATTACAAATTTTAAATAATTTTCCTGTTGTTATAGAGGCCTTAAGAGCTAAATACGTTGAAGTTTTGGTGGATGAATACCAGGATATTATTGGCGTGCAGGAAAATATACTCCAGTTAATTTCCCGGACGGCAGAAAATAAACCAAACATTTTTATGGTGGGCGATGTTAAACAAAGTATTTATCGCTTTCGTTTGGCGGAACCGGGCATTTTTTTAGCCAAGTATAAGGACTATCATCCTGTAGCTTCTATCGGTGGTGAGCGGGTAAAACAACGGATAAACCTGGCCGAGAATTTTCGCAGTCGGCCCGAGATAATAAAGGCGGGGAATTTTATCTTTCGCCAGATTATGGTAGCCGGGGTAGGAGAAATGGATTATGACCAGGAGGCGGAGCTTATTGCCAAGGCCGCCTGTCCGATATCCGCCGACTGGGCCCTTGAAAGTGAGGAGCCAATTGAGTTTCACCTGATAGAAAAAAAACCCGGAAATGGTGACCTGTCCGTCAGACCTGCCCGTCAGACTGACCGACATGAAAGTAATAACCTGAAAGATAACCTAACAGTCTGTCAGACAGGCGGGTTGTCAGGTAGTAATAGTGGCAATATGGTAAACAACTTACACCCTGACCGGCAGGCAGACCTGGCAGAAATGAACCAAGCAGATGAAACAGACGAAGATGGTGCGGCTCAGGAAATAGAAGAACAAGCCTGGAACGATATTCAAAGGGAAGCAAGTTTTGTGGCGTACCGCCTTAAAAAAATGGTAGAGAAAAGTGAATTTCTGATTTACGATTCAAAGTACCGTCCGGTTGCGTACAAAGATATAGTAGTCCTTATGCGTGCTACCCAAGGCCGGGCCAACATATTTCAAGAAGAATTTCAAAAAGCTGGAATTCCTGTTTACGTAGAGTTGGGAACGGGTTATTTTGAAGCTACTGAGGTGGAAACAATGCTCTCGTTATTAAAAATAATTGACAATCCGCGTCA
>DMDI01000266.1:5618-5952 GCA_003445555.1 Desulfotomaculum sp.
AAAATAATTGACAATCCGCGTCAGGACATTCCTTTAGTGGCGGTACTCCGCTCCTCTTTAGTTTCATTGTCGGCCGCTGAGTTAGCGCAAATAAGACTGCACCAAAGGGAAGGGGACTTTTTTGACGCTTTGGCGCAGACAAAAGACGATAATAAGAAAACAGCCTTGTTTTGGGAAAAGCTTTCATCCTGGCGTACTATGGCCCGGCAGGGAACTTTGTCGGATTTGATTTGGGATATTTACCGGCAGACAGGTTATTATGATTACGTTGGGGGGCTGCCCGGGGGCAGGCAGCGTCAGGCTAACCTGCGGGCTCTTTATGACCGGGCGCGCC
>DMDI01000075.1 GCA_003445555.1 Desulfotomaculum sp.
TCGAGTCCCTCCGGGCGCACCAGGGAAA
Organism: Desulfotomaculum sp.; assembly: GCA_003445555.1. GTDB lineage: Bacteria > Bacillota > Desulfotomaculia > Desulfotomaculales > Nap2-2B > SCADC1-2-3. The sequence goes on from DMDI01000075.1 coordinate 29, forward strand.
AACCGGATCAGATAAGGCGCCGCTTCGTCAGAGACAGCTTTAATAAATATTTACCTTTAAACTTTAAGCACCTTATTCTGCACCCTCCTTATTATGCTTAAAGACGAACGTCAGAAGGCGCATGACCCAGTACAAAATATAAAGCGTGAGCAACGTCAAGCCCATACCAAAAACAAGCATCGAAATGCCAAACTGCATATTTGTTAGCTTCATAACGACATACCCCCTTTCCCGGCCGGTTAACTAAATTAAACCCATTGTCTGAAGAACTGCCAGCATAATACTTGCCGCCAGCACGGAACCAATCTGCCCGCCCGTATTGACCCCCACAGCGTGCATGATCAGATAGTTTTCATCATTTTCTTCATGCCCTACCTTGTGGGAAACACGTGCCGCCATGGGAAAGGCGGAAATACCGGCCGAACCAATGAGCGGGTTGATTTTTTCCTTGGAGAACATATTCATCAGTTTAGCCAGGTATATCCCCGCCACGGTATCACCGCTGATTGCAATTGCCCCCAAGGCAAAGATGATCAGGGTTTTGGCGGTCAGAAATATTTCGCCATTCATAGTTGCCCCTATGGTCAGGCCCAGAAGAAGAGTGACTATGTTGACCATCTCGTTTTGAGCTGTCCTGGACAACCTTTCCACTACGCCGCATTCACGAAGGAAGTTACCTAACATTAACATGCCCATCAACGGCGCCCCCAAAGGAGCAATGAGAACGGTAATAATGGTTACCGCTAAAGGAAAGATTATCCTGACGGTGGCCGAAATAGGTTTCTGGTCTGTGTAAGGCATCAAGATGGTGCGTTCTTTTTTAGTGGTGCAAAGCCTCATTAAAGGAGGCTGGATCATAGGGACCAGGGACATGTATGAGTATGCCGCAACCGATACCGGCCCCAATAAATGTGGGGCAAACTGAGTGGTCACATAAATGGCGGTAGGGCCGTCACAGGCACCAATTATACCAACACATACCGCCTCAAGCTTTTCGAAACCAACCGCCAGCGCCAGCAGCAACGTAAGGAAGATACCGAACTGCCCCGCGCCACCTAAAAGGATTACCTTCGGATTTTGCAGCAAAGGCGAAAAATCCGTCATGGCACCAATTCCCAAAAAGATTAAGCAGGGAAATACCTCGGTAATTATCCCTACATTGTAAAAGTACCGCAGTAAACCATGCGGTTCCATCAAGCCGGCCAGGGGTAAATTTACCAGGATGCAACCAAAACCGATGGGTACCAGCAATAAGGGCTCAAAATTGTATTTTACCCCCAGATAAATTAAAACGAGCCCAATTATAATCATAACTGCGTACTGCCAGCTTAAAGCGGTAATACCTGAAACCATTCCCTGAAGGATGGTTATAATTTGCTCACTTGACAAAAGGATCACCCCGTGTTTTTTGACTCCCTAATCGGCTGCAATAATTGTGATTAGTTTGTCTCCTGCCCTTACCTTTTGACCTTCCTTAACATAAATTTCCTTGACTATTCCTTTAGCCCTGCCGTAAATCATGTTCTCCATCTTCATCGCCTCAATGATGAGCACAGGGAGCTTATCAGTAATATTCTGCCCAACACTTACAAGAATCTTTTTAACTAATCCTGGCAATGGCGCAGTAACTATCTTTTCGGGTATTTTTTCGTCACCCTTTCCTTAATATCTTTAATATTTTAAGTTAGCGTAAAAAATAATTGATTATGGAAAAAGGAAAATCAATAAAGCTTGATTTAAATAAAATTTTACCCTAAAAGGTTATTGACATTATCCCTAATATTATATTTATAATCAAGACAAAAGTATAATTATTAAATAATTAATAAGGAGGCTTTTAAAATGCCGGTAAGTGACTACATGCAAACCAACGTTATTACTATCTCTCCTGGTGCCCCCGTTTGGGTTGCTCAACGCATCATGCTGGAAAATAAAATCCGCCACCTTCCAGTAGTGGAAGAAGGACGGAAGGGTCAAGAAAGAATCGTCCCCTCGACCCCCTCCCTTGACCCACCCTTTTGGCCATTAACAACCGGGAGTTGAAAAATGACTTTTAAAAAATGGCAGGTTATCCCTCCTGATTATACTCGACAGCAGATTTTAGCCCACGAATTAAATATTTTTCCAATTACGGCTCAACTTTTATTAAACCGTGGTATTTTAACCTGTGACGAAGCCAGGCTTTTTTTAAGTAGCGATTTAAACCAGTTACCCGACCCATTTTTACTTCTTGATATGGATAAAGCGGTAGAAAGAATTCTTTTTGCTTGTGAGCACCGGGAGAAAGTTCTTATCCACGGCGATTACGATGTTGATGGAGTAACCAGCACCGTTTTACTGAAGTCAATTTTAGAAAAACTGGGTGCAATAGTTAGCTATTATCTCCCTAGCCGGTTTAAAGACGGTTACGGCGTCAGCCGGCAAGCCATCCGGGAGGCCAGGGCCGCCGGAGTTAAGCTGGTAATTACGGTAGATTGTGGTATTAGCGCCTTTGACGTGGTGGCTGAAGCAAACGCCAATGGCGGCCCAGATATAATCATTACTGATCATCACCAACTACCGGAAGTTTTGCCGCCGGCGTTAGCGGTAATTAATCCTAAGCGCGGTGGTTATCCTTTTTGTGATTTAGCCGGCGTAGGGGTGGTCTTTAAACTGGCCCAGGCGCTATACAGTCGTCAGACTTCGAATATCAGGCCTCAGGAGACAAATAAACCATCAGACTTCAGTCATCAGTCATCAAGGGAACTCCCGGGGTCTTGCGACCAACGACTGACGGCCATTAACCGGTTACCGGCGTCCGGCGACCGAAGTCCGACGACCATTAACCAGTTACCGACGACCGACGACCGAAGTCCGACGACCGAACTGGCAAGCCACCTGGATTTAGTCTGCCTGGGGACTATTGCTGACGTGGTGCCTTTGACCGGTGAGAACCGTATTTTAGTAAAGCATGGTTTGAGGCAATTGGCTAAAACTAGCCGGCCCGGTTTGTTAGCGCTGATTGAAGTTTGCGGCTTAAACCAGCAAAAACAGCCGTCCCTACTAGACCCAAAGAAGGTAAGTTTTACGCTTGTTCCCCGTTTAAATGCAGCGGGACGAATGAATGACGCTTCCTTAAGTGCCGACTTGTTAACCAGCGAAAATTTTACCCAGGCTATGGTCCTGGCCAGGGAACTAGACAAAAAAAATCAGGAACGTCAGGCCCTTGAAAATAAAATCTATCAGGAAGCTTTAGCTATGCTTGGGTTTTCGGGCAGTCAGGGTGCCTACCTTGCCAGGAATGGGCTTCGGGCCTGCCCGTCAGGCCGGCAGGAGAATAGTCTGTCTTATGTAACAAAACCTAACTGCCTGTCAGACAGGCGGGCTGGCGGGATGTCTGCTAAACAAGGCTGTTCCACTGAACTGATCCAAGAAAAAGTTATTATTTTGGACTCACCAGACTGGCACTTAGGGGTGATTGGTATTGTTGCCGCGCGTCTGGCTGAATTATTCTACCGGCCGGTTTTTTTAATTGTCCGCGATCAGGATTTAGGAAAAGGCTCGGCCCGAAGTATACCTGGATTTAATATATATTCGGCTTTAAAAAAGGTCGGACGACACTTGACCTCTTTTGGGGGTCATGCAGGGGCCGCCGGCTTTTCTTTACCCGCCGCCCAGATTGAAGATTTTCGGCAGGCCATGCAAAATTATACCGCTCACACTTTAACCATGGAAGACTTAACACCTAAACTGGAATGTGAAAT
>DMDI01000269.1 GCA_003445555.1 Desulfotomaculum sp.
GGGCAATCAGACCTGCTTCTCCCCAGGCAGCAACTACCCATCCCATTTTGGTGGAAATGTTTTGCAAACAAAAATATATTGGCATTTTACTTAATTTTGCATTCCTAAATAATTAAAATATTCCTTAGCATTAGAAACGGCTAAAACATCATCTTCTACAGGTTCCAAATAAAGCTCGATTGCCTCATTGATATTTTTTATGGCTTCATCTTTTGTTTCTCCCTCGGATATGCAACCAGGCAATGAAGGGACAATTACAGTATATCCTCCCTCATCGCTCGGTTCAAGATAAATTTTGATCTTCATAAGATACCTCCGTTATAGTTTTACATCGCTAACAATAATTGAACTTCAATCTATAATTTCTTAAAATTTCACCCCTATAAGTGTTTCTGGTCAATCAAAATTTCAGGGATTATGTTTTTCTTTCAAGGCAACGAACGGTTATTTACTTCTGTTAAGCCCAACTTCACCTCTTTTTAAACAATCCTTAAGGGTAATTCCTTGAAAATCAATGGAGCGCAGCGGAATAGCGGCAGGTGCAGCGCATTGTTAGGTTTTCTTTGCCTTTGATTTACGCTTTTTTGGTAGCAGCGGAATTAAACAACGTAAAGCTCTATTTACAGATTCCGAGTCTTGGAAATACGCTTGGATATCTGGTTCTAGAACAACTGCACCCTCTTTTGGCATCACTTCCTTAACGAGAGTTGTACCATCTGCCATATGGATATTGATTGTATACCCAGCTTGCAGGGCTCTGTAATGTTTACCACGTACTCCACCCGTAAAATCATATTCTGTACGCATATTGTTACCCTCCACCTGTACCACTTTAGTTACTCCCTTCTTCGTAAAGTCTCAACTCTGATGGTGTTGCCTTACGGCAACTGATAATACGTATATTTGAGCCGCGTTCGGTATAAACTACTACCAGCACACGGCCTTTGTCAGAACCACCAATGTCAATATACCGCTGCTCATCCACTGAGTGATCAGGGTCAGGTATCGTAATTGAGAAGGGATCCATGAAAACCGTTGTGGCTTCATCAAAACTTCAAAGGATAGTTTGTTATTACTGTTATTATATCATCTTCCACAGAAACAGCAATCTTTAATGGATATGTGGACTTTGCCTTATGGAGTGTCTTCGCTTGAGGATAAAGGATATTGATTTCGAAAACGATATTCTCATGGTCCATTCCGGTATGGAGGAAAAAGACAGGGCGTTGATGATACCAGAAAAAATGAAAGAAGAACTGGCCAAACATGTAGCATCTGTCAAGGAGATCCATGAACGGGATGTAAAGATCGGATACGGCGAGGTATCTCTCCCTGATGCCCTAGAAAGGAAATACCCCGGTGCTGCACCAGAATGGGGCTGGCAATGGATGTTTCCCGCCCAGAAATTATCTGTCAGGATAACCCCCTGTATTTTACTCTGAGCTTACCTTCCTCGGTCTCCCACCCTTCCTTAGCGTAAGGTCTCTCCACAATAATTCCCCTTAGTAAATCCCCAATATTTTCTGGTATAAATTATTTATTTTTAAATAAAGGATTTTATTTTTTTGTGTCGAATTGTCGAATAAATAAAGAAATATACTTTTTTTAACTTTTATAAAGGTTAAAAAGTAACACTCCGAGTCCATTGACCTAAAGCAAAAAGCCATGGTTTTTGGGCCAATAGGGTGTATTGGGAAACCGGTACGCCTCCCGTTGTGGAAAGGAGAGCAATATGTTTTAACATTAAAGCCTTGTCCTTTTTCACCGGGATCAAGGTTTTTATGTTTATACTCTCCGAGCCTTTTAACCTAAGGTTTTCCATGGCTATGGTTATTTGGCCGGTAGGGTTTGCCGGGAAACCGGCTTGCCTCTCATTGTGGGAAGGAGAGTTGGGTTTGGTATTATGTCGGGCCAGCTTTCTTTGCAATGCTTCCCGACGTTTGTTTTTTACAGGAGGAGGGATGAAAAATTAGACATTTATTTAACTCTTTTACTAAAAAATAAACCATAAATATTTATAAAAAAGGGAGGGTTAGTATGATTACTAAAAACAGGTTCGCGTTTATTATAGGTCTGACTTTATCGTTGATTATTGCCGTGGGTGGTCTTTCTTTTGCCCAGCCGCAGACACGCGAAAACCACTGGGCTGGAAAACAGATTGGCGACTGGGTAACTAAAGGACTTATAAAGGGGTACCCGGACGGAACATTCAAGCCGGATAACAGCATTACCAGGGCAGAGTTCATGAGCCTGGTCAACAGGTCTTTTGGGTTTGTAGAAGTTGTTCACATCGAATTCTCCGATGTTTCGCCAACTGACTGGTTTGCAGGAGAAGTCGCCAAAGCGGCTTCAGTTGGCTACATTACCGGTTATAAGGATGGAACCGTCCGGCCAAATAAAATGATCAGCAGGCAGGAAGCAGCAGTCATGGTAACAAGAATCCTCAAGCTTGATTTGTCAACTGCATCATCTCAGGCAAGCAACTTTAAGGATGCAAATGAGATCCCTTCCTGGAGCAAGGGGGCTGTACATGCGCTTGCAACCAAAGGCATTATGAACGGATATCCCGATGGCTCCTTCCAACCAGGGACCCTGATTTCCAGGGCGGAGGCCGTCGCAATTTTGGACCGTTCCATTGCAGCACAAGTAAAGACAGTTAATTATGACAAAGCAGGAACTTACGGTCCTCAATCAGGAACGGAAAACTTGGAAGGCAATGTGTTTATAAGAGCTACCGGGGTGACCTTACAAAATATGAAGATAACGGGCAACTTGTTTCTGGCAGAGAATATCGGCACCGGCAATGTAACGCTTAAGAATGTGACGGTATTGGGTGAAACCATTATCAAGGGCGGCGGTGCGAACAGCATAGTCTTTGAAAATTGCACACTGCCGGGCATTACGGTTAATAAGGAAGGAGTCAGGATAGTTGCTTCAGGAAATACGTTTATTAAAATAGCGCGCCTTGAATCCGGCGCCGTCCTGGTAGAGACGACCACGACCGGCCCCGGGTTTGAAACAGTGACCGTTTCAGAAGCAGTCCCGCAGGGGTCAAAGATAATTCTGAATGGTAATTTTAATAACGTTGTAATAGATGGTGATGATGTCAACCTGGAAGTCACCGGCGGTACCGTAGAAAAGCTGGAAGTTACTGATAAGTCAACCGGAAGTAAAATTAACCTGAGTAGTAGCGCAAAATTAACCACCCTGGTCCTTAATGCTGCGGTAACAGTTACAGGGGCAGGTTCAATTGATACGGCTATTATTAACGTTTCAGGATCAACCATCAAGCCTGTACCTTTACATGTCGAAAAGGCAGATAATGTTACGGTAACAATAGGAACCCCGGCAGGTAGCGATACTGGCAGTGGAACAGGTAGCGGAGGTGGAAATGCTCCTTTGAATTTGGTGGGGGCATACCTTGCGGCAACCGGAGTTTCTATAGAGGGCAGTAAT
>DMDI01000254.1 GCA_003445555.1 Desulfotomaculum sp.
TATGCCTTAAAATCCTAATATGGTTGTTTATTATTTTGCCTGGGAAGATAATTGCTCAAAACCTAAAAATAATGTTATAATATCCAAAAATTAAATAAAGGATTTTAAATTTAATAAAAAGGAGGAGGTATTTTGTTTAATCAAGAAAAAATAGCAGAATTACAGGCAAAAAAAGAAAAGTGGCAGGCTAAAATAGATGCTCAGACTCAAAAACGCCCGGAAAGGCAAGATGAGTTTAAGACTGACGCCGGAATTAACATTAAAACAACTTACACTCCAATTGAATTAGCTGACCTGGATTACAATAAAGACTTGGGACTTCCGGGAGAATATCCTTTCGCCCGGGGAGTTCAGCCAAATATGTACCGGGGACGGTTATGGACCATGCGGCAATATGCCGGATTTGGGACGGCTGAAGAAACAAACAAACGTTTTCGTTATTTGCTTGAGCAAGGACAAACGGGCTTAAGTATTGCTTTTGATTTACCCACCCAAATAGGCTACGATTCCGACCATTCTTTAGCTCAAGGAGAAGTTGGAAAAGTAGGGGTAGCTATTGACTCCTTGTTAGATATGGAAACATTGTTTGAAAAAATTCCGTTAGATAAAGTAAGTACTTCTATGACCATTAATTCACCGGCCGCAATTTTACTGGCCATGTATATTGCCATGGGCGAAAAACAAGGAATCTCACCAGATAAATTAGAAGGTACAATTCAAAACGATATTTTAAAAGAATATGTAGCCCGGGGTACATATATTTTTCCCGTTGGTACTTCCATGCGTTTAATAACGGATATCTTTGCTTATTGTGCCAAAAATGTTCCCCGTTGGAACACGATTAGCATTAGTGGTTACCATATTCGTGAAGCTGGTTCCACCGCGGCCCAAGAAATTGCTTTTACCTTGGCCGATGGTATTGCTTACGTAAAAGCAGCTATCGACGCCGGTTTAGATGTAGATGAGTTTGCCCCGCGATTATCATTTTTCTTTAACGCCCACCTTAATTTTTTTGAAGAAGTAGCTAAGTTTAGAGCCGCACGCAGGCTGTGGGCAAAAATTATGAAAGAACGTTTTGGAGCCAAAAACTCCCGCTCGCAAATGCTTCGCTTTCATACCCAAACCGCAGGATGTACCCTAACGGCCCAACAACCTGACGTAAATGTTATGCGGGTAGCCTTTCAGGCTTTAAGTGCCGTTTTAGGAGGCACCCAATCTTTACATACTAACTCTAAAGACGAAGCCCTGGCTCTACCTAGTGAGCAAGCAGTTTTAATCGCTTTACGCACCCAACAGGTAATTGGTTATGAGATTGGGGTGGCCGACACTGTTGACCCTTTAGGAGGTTCTTATTTTATTGAAGACTTGACTAATAAAATAGAACAAAAAGCTAAAGAATATATTGAAAAAATTGATGAATTGGGCGGTGCCCCGGAAGCGTTGGCTTTTATGCAAAGGGAAATTCAGCAAAGTGCATACCAATACCAACAAGACATTGAAAGCAGTAAAAAGGTGGTCATCGGAGTCAATAAGTTCTTAAAAACGGAGGAACTGCCTCAAGGTTTATTAAAAGTAGACCCTGCTGTTGGAGAAAGACAAGTGGCCAAGCTAAAAAATCTTAAAACCGAAAGGGATAATGCTAAAGTAGAAACTGCCTTAAAAGAGATACGTAAAGCTGCTGCCTCAACTGAAAATTTAGTTCCCTACTTTATTGAAGCAGTAAAACATTATACTACTTTGGGAGAGATTTGCGGCGTTTTGCGCGAAGTGTTTGGTGAATATGAACAAGCACCTATTTTTTAAAATATTTTTTTGTAATAATTAATAATATTATTAAAATTAGGGAGGGAAATATCTTTGATTAAAAAAATTGATCACGTAGGAATAGCCGTAAAAGATTTAGCCGCGGCAATAAAATTCTACGAAGGATTATTAGGTTTAAAAGTTACTGATACAGAAGTGGTCGAAGGTCAAAAAGTGAAAGTAGCTTTTTTGCCTACGGGCGATAGTGAAGTAGAATTGCTGGAATCAACCACTTCAGACGGACCGGTTGCTAAATATATTGAGAAAAATGGGGAAGGCATCCAACATATAGCTTTTCGGGTGGACAACCTGGCTGAGAAACTGGCTGAACTTAAGGAAAAAGGGGTACGTTTAATAGACGAAAAACCCCGGCGGGGAGCAGGAGGAGCAATGATTGCTTTTTTACATCCCAAATCTACTTCTGGTACTTTAGTTGAATTATGTGAACGGAAATAACACCCCGAAGGAAGGAGAAAAAATAATGAGTGCACAAAAGGAAAAACCGAAGCAAATAGAATTTAAATTGCTAAGTATGCCAGAAAGACTGGAAAAATTGGATAAATACCGCCGTCAGATCGTTATTGGTGGCGGACCAAAAAGAATTGAAAAACAACATGAAGCAGGTAAAATGACCGCCCGGGAGCGACTGGATAAATTTTTTGATCTGGGCAGTTTTATGGAAATTAATCTTTTTGCCGGCAGACCCTTAACCGAAAAGATGGAGTACCCGGGCGAAGGGGTAGTTGTAGGTTTTGGTACGGTAAACGGACGCCCGGTATATGCTTTTGCTCAGGACTTTACTGTTTCGGGAGGTTCTTTAGGCCATATCCACGCTGAAAAAATTTGGCGCGTATTGGATTTAGGCGCGAAAAATGGGGCCCCGGTGGTCGGGTTCAATGACTCGGGGGGGGCACGCATCCAAGAAGGAGTGGATGCTCTGGATGGTTACGGCGAAATATTTTATCGAAACACTATTGCCTCGGGGGTTATTCCCCAAATTTCAGTAATCATGGGTCCTTGCGCCGGAGGGGCCGTATATTCTCCTGCTTTAACAGATTTTATTTTTATGGTCGACAAAACGAGTTATATGTTTATTACCGGTCCCCAAGTAATTAAATCAGTTACCGGGGAAGAGGTATCTACAGATGATCTGGGAGGAGCCTTAACCCATAATCAAACCAGTGGAGTAGCTCATTTCTTCGCCGAGGATGAGGATACTTGCCTAGAAAAAATTAAAGCATTGTTAAGTTACCTTCCTTCTAACAATTTAGAAGAAGCTCCCTTAGTTCCTCCCCGCGAACCAGAAGGAAACCCGGAAGAATTACTTAACATTATTCCTGATGACCCGAACCGGGCCTACGATGTTAAAAAAATCATCCGTTTGGTGGTTGATGGGGGGGAACTTCTTGAGGTTCACGAACATTACGCGCGAAATGGAGTAGTTGGTTTTGCCCGCATAAACGGGCAGGCAGTGGGTATCATCGCTAACCAGCCAAATCACCTTGCCGGTTGCTTAGATATTAATGTTTCGGATAAAATTAGCCGCTTTGTTCGTTTTTGTGATTGTTTTAACTTGCCTATAATTACTTTTGTAGATGTACCCGGTTATTTACCAGGAACAGATCAGGAATACGGCGGAATTATCCGTCACGGGGCAAAAATACTTTATGCGTACTGTGAAGCTACGGTACCGGAAATCCAAATTATTCTCCGCAAGGCATATGGAGGAGCATATTTGGCCATGAGCAGCAGGTCCATGCACGCTGACAGCTGTTATGCCTGGCCTACGGCTGAAATAGCCGTAATGGGACCAGAAGGAGCGGTAAACATAATCAAGCGGGACGAGATTACCAAAGCCGAGGATCCTAATTTCACGCGGAAAAAGCTGGTGGCCGAATATAAAGAGATGTTTGCTAATCCGTATGTTGCCGCTACCCTAACCTATGTAGAAGATGTTATTGACCCGCGGGATACCAGAAAAAAGATTATTACAGCCCTAAAAATGCACGCCAACAAACGGGAAACAAGACCCCGGAAAAAGCACGGTAATTTTCCGGTTTAAGTTTTAGATAAAAAATTGTTTTTGAAACGCTAAGGAGTGATTTAATTTATGATTAAAAAAGGTCCCCGCCCAGAAGTGATAGCTGCAGTCACTGCCGCAATAGCTTCATTCTCCGTACCTACGGTAGAAAAGATTGTTAGCGTTAGCCCTGCTGAACCCGCTGTTTGGAAATGGGCTGGTGTATTTGAATTGATGATGGATAGAAAAATTAAAACAGTAATTTAATTTTAAAAATAAAAAGTATACAATATTTATTACGGAGGAGATTATAAATGAAAAAATTTAAAGTGGTAGTCAATGGTGAGCCTTTTGAAGTAGATGTGGAAGAAATAACCGGGGCCATGCCCCAAATAGATGTAAGGCCAACGGCTAGACCAGTTCCCGCGGCACCTAAAACGGCCCCTCCGCGGCCGGCACCAACAGTTACGGCATCTCCTGCGGCAACCCGCCCTGCAGCAGCACCAACCGCAGCTAAACCAGCAGTAACGGCAAAGCCAGGCGTAGTATGTGCTTTGATGCCTGGCAGCGTAATTGATATTAAAGTAAATGTCGGGGACCAGGTAAAAACAGGAGATGTAATTATAATTTTAGAGGCAATGAAAATGGAAAATGAGATTACGGCTCCTAAAGACGGAACCGTTAAGGAGATTAAGGCCCAAAAAGGTCAGGCCGTTAATACCGGTGATGAGTTAATTGTTATTGAATAACTTATATGACTAATTGTCGGCTGTCGGGTGTTAGGCTAGCTTAATATTGCTATTTCTGACCTTAGATTTCTGACGGTTATATTATTGTAATTTTCTTCTTAAATTAATAAAAAGTCTACCCTCCAACCTTAATTCGGAAAGGATAATTTTATGGCTGAAGATAGGCGAATTAAAATAACTGACACTACTTTACGCGACGGACACCAGTCTCTTTTGGCCACCCGTCTGAAAATTGAAGATATCTTGCCAATTTGCCGCAAAATGGATGAAGTTGGTTTTTATTCGCTGGAAGTTTGGGGTGGGGCTACCTTTGATACGTGCTTAAGATTTTTAGACGAAGACCCCTGGGAAAGATTAATTTTATTGCGCCAGCACCTAAAAACTCCTTTACAGATGCTTTTACGGGGACAAAATATAGTAGGTTATAAAAATTATCCCGATGATGTACTTACAGAATTTATTAAAAGAGCATTTTACCACGGCATAAGTATTTTTCGGATTTTTGATGCTTTAAATGATATTCGTAACTTGAGCCGGTCTATTGAAGTAGTAAAACAGGAAGGAGCTCATGCTCAAGCTACGGTGGTTTATACCATAAGCCCCGTTCATAATGTGGCTTATTATTTAAAAATTGCCCATGATTTAGTTGAAATGGGGGCAGATTCCATTTGTTTAAAAGATATGGCCGGTATTTTAACCCCTCAGGTTGCTTTTGAAATCCTTAAAACGTGGAAAGAAAGCTTAAAGGTCCCTCTTCAGGTCCATTCTCACTACACCGGTGGTTTTGCCTCCTTGTCTTATTTAAAAGCTATTGAAGCAGGGGTAGACATTGTTGACTGCGCTATTTCTTCCCTGGCCCTTCAAACCTCTCAACCAGCTACAGAAACAATGGTTATGGCCTTAAAAGGAACGCCTTATGATCCTGGTTTAAATCTTACCGTCTTAAGTGAAATTGCCGCCTATTTTCAAGATGTACGTCAACATTACGCCGAATTTGACCTGGCCGCAAAAAATATAGACCCGAATGTCATAATTTATCAGTTACCCGGGGGTATGATTTCAAATTTTATTTCCCAACTAACCCAGCAAAACGCGCTGGATAAATTACCTGAAGTTTTGGCAGAATTACCCCGGGTAAGAGAAGACTTGGGCTATCCCCCGTTGGTTACCCCAACCAGTCAAATTGT
>DMDI01000182.1:0-5881 GCA_003445555.1 Desulfotomaculum sp.
CAGATACAAAATACAATTTTTGAATTTCATCCGCCGGCTGGCGGAGTGACTTTTAACTTTTTTCTCATGTCTCATCTTGGTGATAACGGTTTTTCCAAAATAAACGGCCAAAGCTTTCTTAAAAGCAGCCCTCCTTTTGCCGCCATTGGTAACTTGGACGAACTTCAGGCGTGGCTTTCATTACTGATTTCTTTTTTGCCCGAAAAAGAGGTTTCTCTTAAAAGAATAATTAAGACTTTAGGGAGTCTTTCCGGACAAATTGCCGGCTGTGTTAAGGGAGAAATCGACAAGGAAGAAATAGGCTTTTTGGAAAAAGAGGCGGAGAAAGCTGAAAAAGAAGCCGGCCGGGTAAAAGAGTTTTTGATTTTTACCAAGCGCGAGGCGGCGCTTTTAAATATTAGTCGCACCGTTTGCCGTCGGGCAGAACGGAGTTTAGTGGCTTTAAACCAAAAAGAGATTGTTTCTCCCCGTAGCCTTGCCTACCTTAACCGTCTTTCTACCCTTCTTTTCTGGTGGGCGGTTTTAGCCTCAAATCCCGAGGTTTGAAGCTATTTAACCCCCGGAGTTGATTGGCTTCAAACCTCGGGAAAACTTAACGGCGATTATTTCAAATGACTGGTTTTGAAGATAAAAATTTCCCGGGAAATGGTTTGGCCGGGGTGGAAGAAAATAATGGAGCGGCGGGGAGTGATTTTTAAGCTTAAAAGCTTGGCGCCGGGAATCTTTGGGCTCACAAAATCTTGGGGGGAAAATCCTAATTGGCGCAGTTTCTCCAAAATCTCAAGTTGGAAGAATTGGTTTTTAAGCTTAAAGACAGGAAAAATAATCACCACCGCAGCGTCTTTTTTAAGCACCGGTTTTAACCCCGTAAAGGCGCTAAGGTAAAAAGAAGCAAGGCGGGCAATTTCCTGCCTCATTTGGTGGGGAGAAAAATATTTTGCCCGTGGTGGACCTAAATATGGTTCGCTAACAATAGCGTCAACGCTTTGAGAAGGCAGTTTGGAAGAAAGAACGCGCACATCGCTTTCAAAAATTTTAAGAGAGTAATCTTTTTTATTTAAAGAATACTGACTAAAGAGCCAATCAAGATTTTTTTTCGTTGCCTCGATGGCTTTTGGGTTTTTATCGGCGCCGATAATGTTTTTATAGCCTAAAAGAATTAGCTCCTGAAGAAAAGTGCCGCTACCGCAAAAAGGATCCAAAAAAGTTTGGTTTTTCTCCTTGCCGGCCAAATTAATCATTATTTTTGCCAGTTTTGGCGGGATCATCCCCGAATGGGGGTCTTTTTGGGGCCGCTGGTAGTCGCGGAAACTGTAGCTTTGATAATCCTGCAAAGCGGTGGTTTTGCCAACATAAATATTTTGCCTGCCATTGGCAAGCATCAGCTCAAAGCCGGTTTTTAAAAGCTTTTTTTGGTCCACGATGAAACTAGGGATTTTTCTTTCCCGCCAACGCAGATAGTGGACTTTTGTTTTTTGGTTAAGGTAAGAGGCAATTTTAGGGCAGGAAAACCAAAGCCGGTTCAGGCCTTTAAAACCGCCGCCGCCATTGTAGACGCTGATAGCAAAATGAGAGGAAGGCGTTTTCTCTTTTAAAAAGAAGTTTTTGAATTTTTCGCTTTCAGTTTCTTTTAAAAGATTATCGGGAAAATTTTTCGGCTCGTATTTTTTAAAAATCTCGCCTATTTTTACCGCGCTTCCGAGGGTGTTGATAAGCTTTTCGGTGTCAATTTTTCCCTTTGTTTCGACAATTAAAATTTCCTCCGAAGCCTCCAAAATTGAAAATTTAGCTTTTTCCCGGGCAAGAACATTAACAATATCTGCTTTGCAGAGGGAGTGATTAGTGCCCAAGACGAAATAGTATTGATATTTTTCTTTTGCCATTGCTGTTTTCCTATTTTCTCATACTGTGGAAATTTTTGGAGTTAAATTTTAGATGGTTATTATTGCCATCGCCTAAATTGCTATATAGCAATTTAGTGCTTAACGATTTTTGCCGTTTTAACGCCTAATTTTAATCGCTTTTTGCTATAATGACAGATGACAATCTGACTATTTTATTGTTTTGAGTGATAAAAAAACTTGCCAAAAGTGGCCCGTTTAGTTTTTCTAAATAGCAGATTATGAACGATAAAAAACCTCATTCCCATCCGGACTATAAGATAGAGAAGGCAATAATTTTTCTGGTTAATGAGTTTAGCCAATCAGGGCGTAATCCTAAGCCGGTGATTTTCCATAGCATCCGCGTAGGAATGAGATTATATAAAGAAAGCAAAAAACCAGAGGTGGTTATGGCCGGCTTTTTGCACGATCTTTTGGAGGATACAAAGGTGACCGAAGAAAAAATAGAAGAAAACTTTGGGAAGAAGGTGTTGGCGTTAGTTAAAGCAAATAGCGAGGATAGAAAGATAAAGAACGAGAGAGAAAGAAATGAAGAAATGCTTTGTCGCTGCGCTAATTCTGGTGGAGAAGCAATGATGATTAAAGCGGCAGACATACTAGATAACAGCGACTTTTACTGTCTGGCTGGTAATAAAAAGAGGAGAATTCTTTTGGAAAAATTAGCTTTCGCGATTGATCAATTTAGGCCGCAATTAAAAGGTGAGCCCATTTTTAAAGAGCTAGAGGAAAAATATCAAAAACTAGAAAGGCGCTTTCTTAATTAATTTATCGCCTTATTCTTCAAGGGTTAAATTGCTTAGTTTTCCCGCCATCTTTGCTATAATGAAGAATATGACTGATGATATAACCGGCTTACCGGATAAAGAGCGGGAAGTGAGGACAGAAAATGGCTTTAGTGAGGAAAGGGTGCCGATTATTGAGGTGGGTCGGGAACCGGAAGTGACGCCTGAAACAGGAATTGAGAAATTAGAAAAGGAGCAGTATATTTTGCCAACGCCGGTTTTAGACGATCAAACCGGCGAAGTTTTGGTTTCCCCGCCCGCGCCGGTAGCGCCAGAGATTATTTTGCCCATAACAGCGGAAGAATATCAAATGGGGCTTGAAGCAAAAATTGAGGATTCCCTGCGCTGGTTGGCGGAATGGTCAAAACGATTAATAAAGCTTTTGGGGGAGAAAGTGGGGTTTGCGGGGAAGCACACAGGATAAACGCGAAATTAATGTAAAACGAAAAGTCAAAACGCCAGCTGGCGGATAAAAATGCAAATTCAAAATTCAAAAACAAAAAATAAACTCAAATCTCAAATCGCAAAGGAATTTGTAGGGGTCGACCCATGTGTCGACCCGATTAATGGTTTTAAATAAACAGGCACGGACCCTTTGACGAGCGGACACATGGGTCCGCCCCTACAGAATTGTATTTACCATGTAGTTTTGACATTTGCCATTTGCGTTTTGAGTTTTTATACTTAATACCTAATACTAAATACTTAATACTATTTTCTTACATTTATTTATTTAGATTTTATTTAAAATTTGTTATTTAAAATTTAAAATTAATTAATTTTTGCATTACGAATATGTCCCCTTTAAACGATCTTATTTCTTTACTTACCCACTATCTTATTTCGGGCATAATTATTATCCTGTGCCTTTTGGCGCTTTCCTTTTTGGGGTATTTACTTTTTTGCTGGTGGCGGGAGCGCGATCGGGAAGAGCGTTCTTTAAATTTAATCTTGCTTCAGGTGGCTCTTCCCAAGGATAACGAGATTAAAATTGACGCCGCCGAACAGCTTTTTCAAAGCTTGCATTCGCTTAAAAAAGGCGGCCGCTTTTCTTTTTTAAAACCAGCCGAATATTTTACCTTGGAGATTGTCGGCCGGCCCGAGGATATTCGTTTTTATATCGGTGTGCCGCGGGAAAAACAGGAACTGGTAGAGCGGCAAATTTACGCTTTCTACCCCACGGCGGTAATTACCGTGGTTGATGAATATAATCTTTTTTCCAAAAACGGTAAAGTGGCTTATGCCGCCTTTCAGTTCCGTAATTCTCCTTTTTACCCGATTAAAACTTACCAGGATTTTTCTCTTGATCCCCTTTCCTCGATTACTTCGGCTCTTTCCAAACTTAAGGAGGGAGAGGCGGCGGCAATTCAAATTTTGGCCGCTCCCGTAGGCAGCAAGTGGCAAAAACGGGGTCGGGAATTTTTGGCCCAAAGCAAGAAAAAAGAAGCCGACCCGGAAAAAGCCAGTTTTAAAATGGACCCCAAGGCGATGGAGAAAATTGAGGAAAAGTGCAGCAAGTCGGGATTTGAAACCGAGATTCGGGTGGTGGTCTGCGCGCCGACACTGGAAGAGGCAAAAAATCACTTGGGAAATATTAAAAGCGCTTTTGCCCAATTTGACTCTGATCAAAATGGCCTTTCCTCTAAAAAAATTCGTCTTAAGAAAATGTTTATGATTGATTTTATTTATCGTTATCGTCCTCTCTGGCGTTTTTTGACAACACCAATTATTTTAAATACGGCCGAACTGGCGACAATTTTTCATTTTCCCAACAAAACCATCGAAACGCCGAACATTTATTGGCTTAACGCCAAGCGCGCCCCGGTGCCGCCGGAAGTGCCCACCACCGGCTTGTATTTGGGAAAAAGCATTTACCGGGGACAAGCGCGGCCGGTTTGTATTGGCGACGATGATCGGCGGCGCCATATTTATGTAATTGGGAAAACCGGCACGGGCAAGTCGGAACTTTTAAAGCAGATGATCTTACAAGACATTGAGGAAGGCAAGGGGGTTTGCTTTATTGATCCCCATGATACGGTAGAGCAGGTTTTAGCCCGGATTCCTCCCCAGCGGGCGGAAGACGTGATTTATTTTGATCCCTCCGATACCAGCCGGCCGATGGGGTTAAATTTGCTGGAAGCGCGCACCGAGGAGGAAAAAAGTTTTGTGGTTTCCTCAATTATCAACTTGATGTATAAGCTCTATGATCCTTATAAAACCGGTATTATCGGTCCTCGTTTTGAGCATGCTATTCGTAACGCGATGCTCACCGTAATGGCCGAACCGGGTTCAAGTTTTGTGGAAGTGGTGCGGGCGTTAACCGATGCCTCTTTCGTTCAGGAGCTTTTACCAAAGGTTAGTGATCCGATGGTACGCCGTTATTGGACAGATCAAATCGCCCAAACATCAGATTTTCATAAAAGCGAGGTTTTGGATTATATTGTTTCCAAGTTTGGCCGCTTTGTTACCGATCCGATGATGCGCAACATTATCGGCCAATCCCAGTCGGCTTTTGATTTCAGGAAGGTAATGGATGAGGGAAAAATTTTATTGATTAATTTAGCGAAGGGGAAAATTGGTGAGGAAAATTCCAGCTTTTTGGGGTTAATTTTGGTGCCGCGAATTTTAATTGCGGCGATGAGTCGGCAAGATGTTCCCGAATCCCAGCGCCGCGATTTTTATTTGTATGTTGATGAGTTTCAAAACTTTGCCACCCCTGATTTTGCCCAAATTCTTTCCGAAGCGCGTAAATATCATCTTAATTTAACGGTTGCCAACCAGTTTATTGGCCAAATGGAAGAAGAGGTTAAAAATGCGGTTTTTGGCAATGTGGGCACCCTTGTTTCCTTTAGGGTGGGGGTGGCCGATGCTTCCTATCTTCAGCATGAGTTTGCCCCGGTTTTTGGCGAGAATGATCTTTTAAACATCGAGCGCTTTAACGCTTATGTGAAAACAATTGTCAACAATGAGCCGGTGCGGCCCTTTTCTATTGATTTAACCACAGATATGAGTCGGGAAAAAGCTTTAGAGAACCCCAAACTGGCGGAAAAAATTAAAGAGCTTTCGCGGTTAAAGTATGGTCGGGATCGGGCGCTGGTGGGAGTAGAGGTGGCGCAGCGGGCAAGGCTGTAGGCAAGACACTGTTAGACTGCTAAATTGTTAAAAAAAAGAAATTAAGAAATTCGCTCGCTCACGCTC
>DMDI01000182.1:5975-12984 GCA_003445555.1 Desulfotomaculum sp.
GCTCGCTCACGCTCGCTGAAATTGAGAAATTAGGAAACACATTACTTGTGTGTTGGGAGACGCGAATAAACGCGAGTTGTAGGGGCGGACCCATGTGTCCGCCCATCAAAGGGGTCTGCGCTTGCCTATTTAAAACCATTAATCGGGTCGACACATAGGTCGACCCCTACAAATTCCTCAAAATGGAAAAAAGAGAAAGGGTAAGAAATATTTTTTGTTTATAATTTTGGAAATTAGAATTTGTAATTTATTTGTGATTTGGTGCTTGGAATTTGGGATCTGTTTCTTGGCGCGCAATGCCTGTCCGCCCTTGGCGGACGTTTACAAAAAAATTCGAACCTATTTTCAAGAAAACTGTTAGCCCTTCATCGGGTTTGTCGCTCGCTTCGCTCGCTCCTCATCTTAACTGGCGCTACCTAGGCTTGGAAAAGTCGGCTCCGAACTCCGAATTTTTCTAAATTCGGTAAAAAGAAAAAAACGCAAAAGTCGAAAATTTTATGGTTTTAACTTTCTGTCGCTACAAAATAAAATAAGAAATTCATGACTTTGTCATGTATTGAAAATGGTGCAAAACAGTTGCTTGATAGCCATAGTTGCGTAAGATCCCATTGGCAGGAAAAAGGAGAGAATAATTTTGAATTTACCTTTGTTTAATTCATCTCCACTTGTTTTAGAAGCAATGATGGTAGTAGTTACAATTAGACTTCTAGTTTTAATTTTCTTTTTCACCAAGCCACTTTCTTTGTCATATTCATAGGCAGAAATAGAGACGCTGTTGGGACAAGTAAAACCGTTTTTATTAAAAATGGCGAGTTTGCCGATGATATCAAAATTGAAAAAAAAGCTTCCTTCACATTTGGACAGGGTATCTGAAACTTTTTGGTTCCACCTGTAGCTGTTGTAGGAAGAGATAAAAAATGAAATTTTCTGTGGGTTTATGTTTTCGGTCATTAACTTTTGGTATTGAGTATTGTCCAGCTTTGCGGCATTGGGATTAATTGTAATTTGATTAGCATCCCCAGATTTGACAAATTCTGAATATGCCCTTTTCCAATTATTATTAACAATTGCTTTTCCGATCAAATGAGTATTATGAATACTTTCCGGCGTCCCAAATCTTTGACTATCATAGTAATTGATAAACGAGAAATATTTGTTGTTCTGACACCAAAGTAAAATTTTTTTTGCTTGAGTCTCTGTCAGGTTTCTGACTGAAATTTCAAAAGTATTACCGTGGAGTGTCCCCGGCTGTACCGGATCATTGCCATAACCTGAAATTCTTAGTATTTGCGCTTTCTTATTTATTTTACATAAGTAGGAGTTGAAATTCTTCAGGTCAGTCTCATTGAGAATATGTTTTATTGAAATTAATTGTTCTGTTACGCCGTCTTCATCTTTCAGGCCTTCGGCTGAGACATCTCCCAAGCTCAACTTAAAATAATCTTTAATTATGTCGATAATATCAAATGTCGTCAATCCTTCTTTTTTAAGTAAAACATATGAGTAAGAAGAATTTCTTTTATCTGCAAGTTGGGGAAAGAATGATACTTCACGTACTAGGAAGTCCTGATTAACGGATTTTAGCCTATAATTTATCATTTTTAAAATTATATAATTGAAGGGTCTAGACTATTTTAGCGCCCTTTTTCTTAATTTTCTTAATAATAATTTGTATAAGTTTTCTTCTTTGTGATTCCATCTGTATTCGCTTTCTTTTAAATGTGTCAGAAAGTTATTGTTTTTAATCCCCTTAAACTTTGCAACTCTTCTTTTGGCAAAACTCCAAAATGATTCTACCCTATTAACACGATTTTTACCTCTGGCAAATTCATTCTCATGATGGGGTATCTTTTGGTGATTATACCCTGATAATATTAGTCCGTCGTAACTTCTCCAGCCATCAGTATATACAAGACTGTCTTCAATCACTCTCCCTTTAATTACAGGCATAAGTTCAGATCTGGTACCGTTTCTGATTATTTTGGTAAAAACCTTCCCCTGTCTTTTAAACAGGCCGACAACGGGTGTTTTGTCCTTTGCGCCTCTACCTTTCTCCCCTGGATTCTTCTTGCTCCAAAATAACTTTCATCTACTTCAATTTCCCCGGTAAATTTTTCCTGCTCTTAAATTCCAAGCCCAACAACATCTTCTCTTAAAAAATTGTATAATCTGTTTACCGTGTTTCTGTTGGCGTTGGTTAGATCAGCTGTTTTGCTCGCGGGAGTATCTAAACAGAAATGCATTAAAATATCACGAAATTTTCTCCTAAGAATGGGCGTCAGTTTTAAATATTTATTTTTACCGTATTTTACTAGACATTTAAGTTATTATACAGCTCTAATCTAGTCTAGACCCAATTGAGATATCGGTAAATATAGTTTATAATAGAAACCACTTGTATTAGCAATCATTATTACAATGAAAACATTAGATGCTTTTAGCCCATATAAATATATAAACCATCTTGACAGATTTATTGATTTAGCGGAGGGAAAGGACATTATTCCGGTAATGGTTGAACTTGATCTGGTGAATTTTTGTAACCATAACTGTATCTGGTGCAGTGACCCTTTTCACTCACCGATAACAGTTGAAGAAGATTTTGTCAAAAAATTACTTCAGGAGTTTAAAGATATTGGCGTAAAATCTGTTTTATTTAAAGGCGGAGGAGAGCCTCTTTTACATCCTAAAATCACCAATATTCTAAAGTTTTGCAAAGAAGTTGGTTTGAAAGTAGCGATTATCTCAAATTTTTCTGCGGCTAATAAGCAAATAATCGATACTATTATCGAGACCTGTGAAGGTGTTCGAATTAGCCTTGATGCCGTAAACAAGGAAGATCATGACCGGATACGCCGTCCCAAGACTGATAAGTTTGGATTTAACCGAATTATTGAGAACATTTCGTATTTGATAAAGAACAGAAAAGATAAAGATATTCTGGTGGGCATTAACTTTTGTTTTGATCATGGGAATGTAAAAAAGTCTTCGGAAGCGGTTGAACTTGGTAAAAAATTAGGAGTGGATTATGTCGGTCTGAGAAGAGTCCTTTTTGAAGAAAGGCTTTTGAAATCTAAAATCTCCACAGAAGACAAGGAAGACGATTTTATCAGTGCCAGGCAACTGGGAGAGAAGCTTAACATCTCTGTCTTGGTTGATTCTTTCCATGGACAGGAAATTAAACAAAAACTCGCTGCTTCCAGTTGTTTTGCTTCACCTCTTTCAGCTGTTGTCTGTGCCAACAAACATGTATATCCCTGCTGTGCTTTAAGATATCAAGACAAATTTGATTTTGGTGAAATTAAAGAAAGCTTCCTTGAGGTTTGGAACGGGAACCAAAGGAAAGAAGTGCTTAAGCAAGTTTCCACTTTGAAGTGTGCAAAACTCTGTGGCTATAGATATAATTATTATAATGAAATTATCCGTTATTTGAAGCTTAGTCATAAGCCACATAGTGATTTTGTTTAATTATTTATTTAAGGAGGATACATGCTTGATTTGATTTTTATTACCGGAAATCAGAAAAAACTTGATCAGGCCAGGGAAAAAATTCAAGGGTATCCGATAAATTTAATCGGAACAAAGCTTGAAACTCCGGAAATACAGGATACGAATGTGGAAATAATCGCCGGGTATTCTGCCCAGTACGCGGCCAACAAATTGGGGAAGCCGGTGGTAAAGACTGACGCAGGATATTATATTGAAGCACTAAATGGTTTTCCAGGACCTTTTATTAAATATATTAATCAATGGTTAACCCCCCAGGAACTTATAAAAATGATGGAAGGCAAGGAAAACCGGCGGGTGAGATCTCCAATTTGCGTGGCTTATTGTGAACCCGGAGGAGAACCAAAAACATTTTTATCTGAAAATTATGGAAATCTAGCCCTTAAAGCAGAAGGGGTGAATGGTTCAACTATTGATATGCTTTATATTCCGGATGGCTATAAAACTCCATTGGCAACACTTCCTGAAGATATCAGGTTAAGCCTTTGGAATGCTGATTGTTGGGTTAATTTAGCCAAATATCTGACAAATGGTAGAACAGTTTAATCATAAAGAAAAAGAACCGGGAAGCCCAAAGGTTGTTTGCTTTGAGGGCATTTCCTGCTGTGGGAAATCTACTTTAATTGACGGGTTAGCCTCTCCTGATCGGGGAATTGAAGTTGTCAGATTTCAAGTTCCAAGGGACTTGAAGGATCCTACTCCTGAATATTTTTTAGCCAATGACATGGAAAAATTAAAAAAAGCGGCAAGGGTAAATGGCCAGGTGGCCTTACTGGACAGAGCATATGTTTCAACTTTGGTTTTTTATACGGTCCTGTCCGAGATTAACCCAGGCTTTGATGTATTTCCTCTATACCGGTGGTTTTTTGAAAATGTGGAGAGAAATTTTTCCCGTCCGGATCACTATTTTTTCGTACATATTCCTCCGGAACTTTCGATAACGCGCTCCAGGGGGATAAGACCTTTTAATGAAAATAATGTTTGGTTGAAAGCTCCGGACAGAGCTGTGTACTGGTATGAACGTCTGTTTGCTTCGCTGGAAAAATCGGTTCCGCTTACCATTCTTGACGGAACAAAGTCAGTGGGTCTTTTGCTTGATGATGCCAAGAAAGAGTTAGGCAAAATTATTACTTAGATTTTTATATATGGATAAAAAGAAAAAAAGAGTTTCCCTTTTAATACCGGTAAAGCTTGATGATCCCAAACCATTGAGCATGCTTTTAAAATCTTTGGATAAATTTAACTATTTTAACCGGAAAGATTTTGAAGTTTTTGTGGTTGATGATGCCAGTCCCACCTCTGAAGTGGAAGAAATTTGCAAAAGATATTCGGTCCGGTATCTGAAAACAAAAGGGGTAGGGAAAAGCGCTGCTCTGAATTTGGGAATTAAGCAGACTGATTCGGAATTTCTTGCTTTTGTGGATCAGGACATTGTTATTTTGGATGATAAATGGCTTGATATTTTGATGTCTAATTTCTCTGATGAAAAGATAGTGTATGTTTCCGGTAAAGTGGTTGCCTATGAAACCAGCTCGGAAGCTTCCAAAAGATGGGAAAAGAAAGGCGCTCTCAACAAAGGAAGTAAAAGACTCGAAATTGGACAGAAATTCTTTAAGAAATTTCAATTTAAGGGAGTCCAGGTTCAGCTTTTCTCTGTTGGTACCAATTACGTTATCAGAAATAAAGTCCTGAAGGAAATTGGGGGATATGACGAAAGATTTGGGCCAGGTGGACTTATTGGTGGTGCCGGTGCTGATCTTGATATCGGTTATAAAGTCTTAAGAAATGGTTACCAGGCAGTATATGACCCCAGAGCTGTTATTGCCCATCAGCATCCGACTTCTATGTTTGATTTGAGGTCAAAGTTATTTACTTATGGCATAAGCGATACCGCAATTCATACCAAGTTTTGGGTTGAGTTTGGAGATATCCGCGGATTTTTCCAGATTTTTTATAGAACTTTTCAAAACTTTGGTCGGATGATAAGAGGTTTCCTTGGGCTTTATCCTTTGCCTCCAAGAGTTATCTGGGAAAGTATTAGAGGTAATATTGTGGGACCTGTTAAATATTTTTCGCTTTGTTATCCAATATGGTCGAACAAGAAAGTCAAACGCCAGTAATAAGAATTATGGCTAGGACTCTTGAAAAGAGGATTTCACTTTTAGCTGGGACTGATCAGCGGATTAGTGAACATATGTCCACAATTATGGAACCGGGGAGCGACTGGCATGATATTCAAAAACTTCACGAAGATGTTTATGTGGCTCAGGAAGTCTGTCGCCTTTTAGGTATTCCCGAGGGAGCCAAATTCGAGATAATAACTCCCAGAGAGGAGATATACATGGCAGATATTGGTAATACTGTAACGATTAGAGGTGAAGATGGGGAACCCTTTAGTGTTACCATTGGAGGTCAATATGATTTTGATCTGGATGCTGGGGTATACAGCTCCAATTCTCCAATAGCTCAAGCCCTTCTAGGAAAGAGTAAGGGGCAGTCTTTTGTTCTCACTTCATCTAGCGGACATAAAGAGAAATTTGAAATTTTAGAGATCGAAAAAGGAAAATTTTAAGGTCAAATTCTGAAGCTACTAGGGAGGTAGAAAAGACTGGGGTTGGGATTGAAGAAGATGCTGAACTTCTGCACATGGAAAGAAAGGAAAATTCAAGTACTTAAAAATGTCATAAATGTTACTTGGACTTCAGCAGAGGAACTTGATAGTTACCAGTTTGCCCTCAACGTTCGGACTTACATTGAGGAAGGCTTTGAGTATTTAAATAAATAAGTCCACCAATTTAGTTGATTCCTCGTTAACTTCTGTAAAAAGTGATACGTTAATTCATCTATGATAAACCTAAAATGGATAGATTACTCCATAAGTGAAACTGATGAACTTTTTAATGACGCGGTAAAGGTTGTAGCTGAGTTATGACAGAATAAGCGCATCTTTATTGCAAAGAAGATTTTCTATTGGTTATACTTCTGGTATATCAAGTTACGGATAGATTTCCAAAATCAGAATTATATGGATTAACCTCACAGCTTAGAAGAGCGGTGGTTTCGGTGGAGTCTTGTGTTGCCGAAGGTTTTTGCCGTTTTCATTATAAAGATCGTTTGCATTTTTACTACGAAGCGCGCGGTTCGTTAGGAGAGGTAGAAAGCCAAATTCTTGATGCCAGAGACCTAGAATTTATCCGGGATGATGATTTCAAATTAATTTGGGAGCAAGCCGAGAAAGTGAGTGTTGTTTTGGGCGGCTTAATTCGTAGCACCCAAGCTTTATCGAAGAGGTAAGTTTTGCTATAATTACTTTTAGTATCTTAGTATCTTAATCTCTTAGTATCTTAGTATCTTTTTTGCAGGGTCAGTAGCTCAGCGGTTAGAGCGCGTGTCTTACCCGCCTGCCAAAGCGCGCCTGTAGCTCAATGGTAGAGCGCTACTCTTATAAAGTAGACGTCCTTGGTTCGAATCCAAGCAGGCGCACCCGTGCGGCGGGCAGGTA
>DMDI01000220.1:0-2827 GCA_003445555.1 Desulfotomaculum sp.
GGATTGGTGCATGGGGGGAGTATGTACGCCAAGCCCGAATACTCTTACTGCACCCAGGCGGGGTAGATTCTTTTTAACAATTTTTTTTTTCCTGTAGGAGCGGGCGTGGGAAATCTGGGTTGGACTGGGTTCGGGATGTGGCCTCTACGAATCCCACCCCCGCCGATTTTCGTAATAATAAGTGATGTCCGTGACGTGGGCGGGTAGTTCGGTGGGACAACGCTTGCTTGACACGCAAGAGGTGGTTGGTTCAATTCCAATCCCGCCCACCAGGAATATTTTAGATTTCTTCTAATATATTTGGTTCTTTTTGGTCTTGAGAGCGGAAAAAGCAAAAGATGGCCAGTCCAAGATTAAAAGCGGCAAATAATAAATAAATAATACCGTAAGGGTTGAATTTTTTAGTAACCAGGTAAATAAAAAATAACATTATACCAAGAGTAAGATAGCTAAATCCCTTGCTTTTTTTCCCTAGGGCCGTTTGCTTTAAGGGAAGAGACCAGGGCTTTTTTATTTCACCTGATGTATCCGTTAATAACATCTCCTGGCTTAAAAAATTATCCTCCGGGTATATCCTATGCTGATACCTCCTGGCCAGCTCTGCAATATGAGTACCTTCTAGTAAAACAACAAAGTATTCATCCTTATACTTTTCAGCCATTAAACGTGCTTCGGGGGTATATTTGGCCGGGGTAACCAAAATCCCATTTTTAAAACCGTATCTTTTTAAACCTTCCACAAAGTTTATTATATATTCCACTCCAATTAAATTTTCCCCTGTTTTAAGGGCCTGAATTGCTAAAGGATGGTTTTTATAAACAGCCCATAAGGCAATTACAGGGTTAGCTTTACCTTCCTGATTTTCTTCGGGTAAATTTAAACGCACTTCCTTAAAATTAGGGATTCTTTTAAATAAGTCATATATTAAAGCAATAAATTCCTCCTGACTTTGCTTTTTTATAGCATTTAAACACTTTTTTCCGGCTAACCATATTTGACGGTGTTTATTTAAACTTTGTTGTTTTTTCTGGATTAACCTTTTTCCGGTTAGTGCGGCCAAAATAGTAACAACCAAAGCAAAAATCAAAGAACTAAGAAAAGAAAAGAAAAAAATCAAACCAATAAAGGTAATGATCCAGAGTAAGCAAAGGGTGCTGTAAAAATCAAACCGGCGGGCCAAAAAATTTCGTTTATCGGCGGCTGGTTTTTCGTAATACCGCAAATATTTTCTTTTCTGACGTCTTTCCCGCCACAATTGACTATAATATTTAAATTTTTTCATCTTTATAGCCACTCCCTTCCAGGTGCAAAACGTCGCCAAAGCATTTCTCTCATCTTTAACTCTTTCCTTTACCTTCCGGAATGATTTACTCCCTTTGTTATTTATATACTTACCAGTTAAAACCATTTTTAAACTTTTTCAAACATCTTGCCCGGAGTAATAAACTAAAGATAAATTATAAGAATTACGTCTAATAATAAAAAACGTCTAATAATAAAAAATTGACTTATTTTATTATTACCATGTATAATCATCAGCGTATAATCATCAGCAATACAGGCATCTGAAATTTATAAGATAAGGGAGTCGAATCTAAATGCCGGAAAAAAAAGCCACCCTGGAAAAGGGATACGTTCAAGTTTACACGGGAAATGGCAAGGGGAAAACCACCGCGGCCCTGGGTTTAGCTTTCCGGGCTATGGGAAGGAGTTTAAAAACCTATATTGGACAGTTTATGAAAGGACAATTTTACGCGGAGTTAAAATCGGCCGCCATGGTTCCGCCCTATATAACCATTGAACAATACGGCCGAAAAGATGTTCACGTGCAAAAACCACCGGCCAAAGAAGACATACAACTGGCCCAGGAAGGATTAGGTAAAGCAAGAAAAGCAATGTTATCCGGGAATTACGACCTTATAATTTTTGATGAAATAAACACCGCCCATTTTTACCAATTGATTTCTTTAAACGATATGCTAAACCTGATAGCCGATAAGCCTGACGGGGTTGAAATTGTATTTACCGGGCGCTACGCCCCTCCTGAAATTATTGACCAGGCCGATCTGGTCACGGAAATGGTTGAGGTTAAGCACTATTTCCAAAAAGGAGTTTATGCCCGGGATGGAATTGAGCGTTAAAATAACCGGGAATAAAAAATCACCTGAGAATAAAATTCTTATTGACAAAAGGAAATGTTTTTTGTTATATTTCATAACAGTTAGTTAATTATTTTTAAGCTTAGTTGAGAAATAAAAAATCCAGTTGAGATAAGCCGAGATGAGCAGAGCGTATCTTTTTAATTAATTAAAAAAGATAACCAGTGCTCATTAGGGTGCTGGTTTTTTACATTTTTAAAGATGCCACCTTGATCCGAAATCTATAATTTAAAATTTAAATTTTTATTTTTTAAGCAAGGAGGGGATGGCTTGACCTACCCTACGGAAAAGGATTATATAAAGTTAAGCACCAGGTACAATTTAATTCCGGTAAGCAGTGAGTGGCCGATGGACACAGAAACGCCAATTACCATTTATCACAAGCTGGCTTCATCCTCTTTGTCCTATTTGCTGGAGAGTGTTGAAGGAGGAGAAAAGCTGGCCCGGTACTCATTTATTGGCTTTGACCCTTTTTTGAGTTACCGTCAACTGGGTAATACGGGACAAATCACTGAATATACAGGAGCGTTAAATTCAACCTTGACAACTGCTGCCCGACGACTGACGACCGAAGTTGTCGGTAACCCTTTTGACATCTTGGAATCAATTTTGAAGCGCTTTAATCCCCCTCCCTCATCAGGATTACCAAGATTTTATGGCGGGGCCGG
>DMDI01000220.1:2924-5811 GCA_003445555.1 Desulfotomaculum sp.
GACCTTGGGTATGACCTGGTCCGCTGGTTAGAAAAGCTTCCCTCCCTTACCCGGAATGATTTAAACTTACCAGACTGTTTTTTTATCTTTACCAGAATCATCCTAATATTTGACCATATACGACATT
This sequence comes from Desulfotomaculum sp., assembly GCA_003445555.1. Classification (GTDB taxonomy): domain Bacteria; phylum Bacillota; class Desulfotomaculia; order Desulfotomaculales; family Nap2-2B; genus SCADC1-2-3. The sequence continues at coordinate 3,052 of DMDI01000220.1, forward strand.
CTTTAAATATTGTTATAAACACCCAGCCGGGTTCAAACCCGCACCACACTTACTATCAGGCCCTAAAACAAATAGAAGAAATTTTAACTAAACTATCTCAAAACAGCCTTGCCGGTGCGTTAAATTTAACCTCCCTCCAAATAACGGACGGTTTAACAGAACCTTTAATTGAAACTAACCTCAGCCGGCAAGATTTTCAGCTAAAAGTAACCAGGGCCAAAGAATATATTCGCCAAGGCGATATTTTACAGGTTGTGCCCTCACGACGTTTTAAAGTCCCGCTTAAAATTGACCCTTTTCAAGCGTACCGCCGCTTACGGACCATAAATCCTTCACCCTATCTTTATTTTTTAAATTTTGGTGAACTTACCCTTGCCGGTTCCTCACCGGAAATGCTGGTCCGGGTGGAGGGCAGTGAGGTGGAAACCAGGCCCATTGCCGGTACGCGTCCCCGCGGGGTCACAAAAGAAGAAGACATTATTTTAGCCCAGGAATTATTAGCTGACCCAAAAGAAAGAGCCGAGCACATTATGCTGGTGGATTTAGGCCGTAATGATTTAGGCCGGGTCTGTATACCCGGCAGCGTTACCGTTCCTCAGTTCATGATAACCGAAAAATATTCTCACGTAATGCACCTTGTTTCTTCCGTCCAAGGCATCTTACCTGAAGGCTGTTCCGTATTTGAACCTTTAAAAGCCTGCTTTCCGGCCGGAACTGTATCCGGGGCCCCTAAAATACGGGCTATGGAGATCATTGAGGAACTGGAGCCTACCCGGCGCGGCCCTTATGCCGGCGCGATAGGCTATTTTGGGTTTAACGGTAATTTAGACACCGCCATCACCATTCGCACTATTATTTTTAACCAAAACACGGCTTACGTCCAGACCGGCGGCGGGATTGTTGCCGATTCAATACCTGAACGTGAATACTTTGAGACGGTAAATAAGGCCCAGGCCCTATTGCAAACCCTGGGAGTTAAGGTAAACGAGGAGGAATTATCTTGCTCTTGATGATTGATAATTACGATTCTTTTACTTATAACCTGGTCCAGTACTTTGGTCAACTGCAGGTAGAAGTTAAAGTATTTCGCAATGATTGTTTGACCATAGAGGAAATAAAACAACTAGCACCCACCCATATAGTAATTTCACCAGGTCCTGGCACTCCAGACCAGGCGGGAATAAGTCTTGCAGTAATTCAGCACTTGGCCGGGCATATCCCCATTCTGGGGGTATGTTTAGGTCACCAGGCTATCGGACAGTTTTTTGGTGGACGGGTGGTTCAGGCAGACCGGTTAATGCACGGTAAAACTTCAAGTATTTACCATGACCAAAAGACCATCTTCCGTCATCTTCCCTCCCCCTTTACGGCCACCCGTTACCACTCTCTTATTGTGGAAAAGGAAAGCTTGCCAAACTCTTTAATCATTAGCGCCCGGACAGAAGAGGGGGAGATTATGGCCTTACGCCACGGTGAACTCCCGGTGGAAGGAGTCCAATTTCACCCTGAATCAATCTTAACAGAACACGGACTGGAAATATTAAAAAATTTTTTAAATTTATCAACTTTCCATTCGCCAAGGAGCAATGAATTATGATTAATGATGCTGGGCCGGCATCCAGCCTGCTCATGAAAGAGGCTATTGCCCAAGTAGTATCCGGTCAAGATTTAAGTGAGGAGCAAGCCAAACAAGTCATGAATACGATTATGGAAGGACAGGCTTCTCCGGCGCAAATTGCGGCTTTTTTAACGGCTTTAAGGTTAAAAGGAGAAACCGTAGAGGAAATTACCGGGTTTGCCCGGGTAATGCGCCAAAAAGCAACCACCATATCTTCAATCCATTCTTTGGTTGTGGACACCTGCGGCACCGGAGGTGACGGCACAAATACTTTTAACATTTCAACGGCCGCCGCCTTTATTTTAGCCGGAGCAGGAATTCCGGTGGCTAAACATGGAAACCGCTCTGTTTCCAGCCGCTGTGGTTCAGCGGATGTTTTGGAAGCTTTGGGGGTTAAGGTGGATTTAACCGCCGTCCAGGTAACCCGCTGTTTAAACGAGGTAGGGATTGGCTTTTTGTTTGCCCCGCTTTTTCACGAAGCCATGAAATATGCGGCCGGGCCAAGACGGGAGATTGGCATTAGAACCGTGTTTAACATTTTAGGCCCTTTAACCAACCCTGCTAACGCTACGGCACAGATTATAGGGGTGTACAGCTCTAACCTGGTTTCAAAAATAGCCGGGGCACTGGTGCGTCTTGGGGTAAGAAACGCCTTTGTATTTCACGGAGCAAACGGATTAGATGAAATATCTTTAACCGGACCCTCGTACGTGGCCGAAGTAAACAAAAAAGAGGTAAAAGAATACTACCTGCATCCGGAGGAGTATGGTTTTTATCCTGTTCCTTTAAAGGATTTAGCCGGCGGTTCCCCCGAGGTAAATGCGGTCGTCATCTTAGAAATTTTAAAAGGTAAAAAGGGAGCCCAAAGAGACATAGTGGTACTTAACGCTGCCTTGGGAATGATTGCCGCCGAAAGGGCCGGGACAATTGAAGAAGGCGTGATTGCCGCTCAAGAAAGCATTGACTCAGGAGCAGCCTTAAAAAAACTGGAACAGCTAAGACAATATTCGACAATCATTTAAAGACAAGGGAACGGTTCTCTTGTCTTATTAAAGGGAGTTCCCCATGAAGAACGTTCGTTCCCACCATTAATCATGAAAATAGCATATTTAGCAATTCCCCCCTCCCCTTGCGGGAGGGGG
>DMDI01000282.1 GCA_003445555.1 Desulfotomaculum sp.
TTTGATGAACATACCGGAGAAGCAGGGTTAGTAACCAGATTGGAAGCCTTTATGGATACGGGTACCGGTGGCCGGATAATTCCTTTAGCTTCTACGCGGCCGCAAGACCAGATTATCCCCGGCCTACGTTCCGAACAAAAACTTATTGGCTTTCCCACCATGGGTTACCTGGATGTTGCTTTACGTTCCGCGCTTAGGCATTGCGGAGTAGAGGCGGTAAAAACCCCTTCTCCCAGCAAAACTACCGTAGAGTTAGGCCGGGAATTAGCTCCTGAATTTGCCTGCTTTCCCTTGGTGGTTACCCTGGGTCAGATGCGCCAGGTTTTAGAGAAAGGCGCGAACGTCCTTTTAATGGTAGGGGGCAAAGGGCGCTGCCGGTTAGGCTGGTACGCCCAAATTCAAGAAATTCTGCTTAAAAAGAAGGGCTATAATTTTAGGATGGCTATTATTGACTCCCCCGTGCCCCTAAAAACCCAATGGAAAGGGTTTCGCGATACAATTAAGTGGCTGACTAACGGGGCCTCCTGGCCGCGTTTTATTAAAGCCTTGAGTTTTGGGGTGTACAAACTTACGGCCCTGGATAAGGGAGAGATGTTGCTGCAAAAAATGCGGGCTATAGAGACTGAACGCGGGGAAGCCGATAAAATTTTTAAAAAGTACCTTTTGCGTCTGGAATCCTGCGATACCTTTACCGGGGTAAAAAAAGAATGGAAATATTTCCAGCAAGAAATGGCAGCCATTGCTACTACGAGCACTAACCCTTTGCATGTTTTTATAGTTGGTGAAATATGGGTGGTGCTGGAACACTTCGTTAATAATTATCTGGAGAAATTTTTAGGTACTCATCCTCATTACCGGGTTCATACCCACCGTGACCTTTATACCAGCAATTGGTTTAAGCTCCATGTCCTCCAAAACAGAAAGCTGAAAAAAAGGGAAAAATATATTCACCAGGCAGCTAAAACTTACCTGACCACAAAAGTCGGTGGTCATGGCTTAGATACAGTTGGTTTAACTGTTTTGGGTAAAGAAGAGGGAATGGACGGAATTATTCATGTTTTTCCTTTTACGTGCATGCCGGAAATAGTAGCCCAAAATATCCTGGTAAAAGTAAGTAAGGAACTGGATATTCCTGTTTTAACCCAGATTATTAGTGAGCAAACAGGGGAAGCAGGTTACCAGACACGCCTGGAAGCTTTTCTTGACGTACTTTTAGAGCGCCGGGAGTATGAAACAAAACAGCAGGAAAGAGGTAAAACTATTGTATTTAGCCGGTATTGACGTTGGTTCGGTAACTACAAAACTAGTGGTCATTGACGAACAAAATAAGGTTATTTTTCAGACGTATTTACGTACGGCCGGGGGCCCGATTCTATCTATCCAAAATGCCTTTCGCCAGTTAAGAGAAAAGGCAGGTTCTGATTTAGAAATATCAGGAGTAGGAACTACCGGCTCCGGAAGGCATTTGGCCAGCCTGATGGTGGGGGCGGATGTGGTAAAAAATGAGATTACGGCTCACGCTACGGCGGCGCGCTTTGTTGCCCCGGAAGTACGCACCGTAATTGATATTGGAGGTCAGGACTCAAAAATAATTTTTTTAAACCAGGGGGTTTCCACCGGCTTTAATATGAACACAGTTTGTGCCGCCGGTACCGGTTCTTTTTTAGATCACCAGGCGGCCCGTTTAGGTATCCCCATTGAAGAATTCGGTGAACTGGCCTTAAAATCTAAAAGCCCGGTACGTATAGCCGGACGTTGCGGAGTATTTGCGGAATCAGATTTAATTCATAAACAGCAGATGGGCTACCCCAAAGAAGATTTAATTGCCGGTTTATGCCTGGCCCTGGTAAGCAATTATCTGACCAATGTAGCCCGCAACCGGAAGATTGAACCCATGGTTCTTTTTCAGGGCGGAGTAGCCGCAAACATTGGTATTCGGGCGGCCTTTGAAACTAAACTTAATATACCCGTTATTGTCCCCAAGTATTACCAGGTCATGGGGGCTTTAGGGGCGGCTTTAATAACCAGGAAAGAAATGCTAGCCCGCCCGCGTCAAACTGGTTTTAGGGGTATTTACGCCATTACAAACTTTACCTGCCGGCCGCGCAGCTTTATCTGCGCTGATTGTGCCAATAATTGCGAGGTTAACGAATTATATATTCAGGACGAGCTGATTAGCCGGTGGGGGTCTAAATGCGGCAAATGGGAAAATTTGAATCTACCCTCCGCTAAAGCCGTAAACCTTGTCCAAGAAGCTCCGTTAAAAACTATTAGCGGCTAAAAACTTCTATATGCTTTAGCGTGTTTATAGCGTGTTTATTCTAAGGATTGATTAACCATAGTTCGGATTTCCTTGATTATATTTTCTTTACAAACTACGGCAGACTCCCCAAATGGTTTATAGTAAGAAGGTTCTACGTGATGAGCTAGTTCTAATATTTTATCAAAGCAGCCCAAAGCTTCTTCGTATCTTTTAAAGTGGGTTAAAACATAACCTTTATTGTTTAAAGCTTTGAGAAAATCAGGGTTAATATTTAAAGATTCGCTAAAACATTCTAAAGCCTCAGGGTACTTTTTTAAATTATAATAAGCAACCCCCTTATTATTCCAGGCAGCCCAATTACCGTGGTCTTTAATAATTACCAGGTCTAAACATTGAATTGTTTCCTCATATTTTTCCCAGGCTAGTAAAGCTGAACCTTTATTGTAAAGAACGAGAGTTAGATCAGGCATGATAGAAAGGGCTTCATCGAAACATTGAATGGCTTCTTCGTATCTTTTTAGTTCCAGCAAAGCAGACCCTTTCCCGTTATAGGCCAAAGTATGAGAAGGATCTATATTTAACGCTTTCTCAAAGCAAATAAGAGCTTCCTCATATTCTTTTAAATACAAACAGGCCGAACCTTTATTAAACCAAGTTGTGGCCAATTCAGGAATATGTTCCAGGGCCTGCTCGTAAAACTTAATTGCTTTTTTATATTTTTGCAACTGGTAAAACATATTCCCCACACGGGTTAAATAATTGGCTATTTCTTTATCTCCTTTGGTCATTATTATCATCATCCTTCTTTTTCGACGAAGAATAAGATAGTTCTGGTTTTTACAGGTTAAAAAACAAAAATAAATAATATAAAGAAAAAAGTGGGATATGTAAATAAATACCTATACTATTCCCAACTTAAATTAAATCTTTGAGGCCTAACTTAGGAGTTAAGCTTTATATTTATATGTTAAATTATACCATCATTTTTAAAATTATCAATATCTTCTTTAGTATATCCCAGTCGCAATAAAACAGATTCAGTATGTTCACCTAACTCGGGCGGCGGTAGTTTCACTTCGGCCGGTGTTTCCGACAGCTTAATAGGAAAGCCTAACTGTTTAATTGTTCCTAACCGGGGATGCTCCGTTTCAATGATCATTTTGCGGTAGAGCACTTGGGGATCATTAAATGCCTCCGGTAAACTATATACCGGTCCGGCACAAGTGTCAATTTCTTTAAAAATTTTTACCCACTCGTCCCTGCTTTTTTTCTTAAATTCTGCCTGGATAATGTTTCGGACTTCGTCTTGTTTTTCGTCAACCGACTGTAAAGGAATTAATTCTTCTTTTTCTAAAAAACGGCACAGGTTAGCCCAAAAATGAGGCTCAACAGCTCCAAGTGTAATGTATTGGCCATCGCTAGTTTCGTATACTTCATAATAAGCGTATTTTCCGGTTAACCAGGTTTTACCCCGTTCGGGTATGATGTTGTCTACAAAATATGTGCCGGCTAACACAGGCAACCAGGCAACAGCGCCATCCAGCATAGAAATATCTACAAACTGACCTTTGTTTGTTTGTTGTCGGGCTAACAAGGCCAAAAGAATGCCTATTGTGGCCATTAAAGTACCTCCGCCGATATCCGCCACCTGTACCCCAGATAAGGCCGGAGACTTTCCTTGCTGACCAACCATCCCCAGGACACCTGCGTAACCAAGGTAATTAATATCGTGTCCAGGAAATTGCGCATAAGGCCCATCCTGCCCGTAACCACTGACAGAACAGTAAATTAAACGCGGGTTAATTTTTTTTAAGGTTTCATAATCTGCCTTATAACGTATGGCTACCCCCGGCCGAAATCCTTCTAAGACTATATCAGATTCTTTTACCAGGCGGTGAAAAGCTTCTTGTCCTTTTTTTGCTCTTAAATTAAGGGTTATACTTAGTTTATTCCGGTTTACAGTTAAAAACTTACCGCTCGTGTCTTTTACCAACGGCGGTTCCCACCGTAAACGATCACCAGAGCCGGGTTGTTCCACTTTTATTACTTCGGCCCCAAAATCTGCTAAAAACATTGAACAATACGGTCCCGGTAACCATTGGGTAAGGTCTAAAACTTTACATCCATTAAGTGGTGACGTCAAAAATAATCCTCCCCTTTTTTTATCTGTTTTTTTATATATTTTTTATTGTTTCTTTAAGCTTACGGTATGTTGTCTTTAATTCTTCCGACATTACCCGCGTATTATTTATAGCGGTCATAAAATTAGTATCCCCCTGCCAGCGGGGGACTATATGAACGTGAAAATGATCAGGCACTCCGGCCCCGGCAACTTTGCCCAGGTTAGCGCCTATATTAAAACCTTCCGGCTTAAAGGCCAGTTTTAATGTTTGGATAAATTTTTGGGTTAATTGAAAAATTTCAAAAGCCTCTTCTTTTTCTAGAGTGGTTAATTCTCCTACATGTCTTTTTGGGACAACCAGCAAATGCCCATTTGTATAAGGGTATAAGTTTAACATTACAAAAACTTTACCGGTCCGTAAAAGAACATAGTTATCTTCATCACTATTGTTGTTTTGCAATGCAGCGCAAAAAATACAGCCCGGCGGACTTTCCTTGCCCACGTACTCTGAACGCCACGGAGCCCACAATCTATCCATATTACTGTGTTTCCCTTCAGATATGTAATTATAATATAATTTAGTTTAATAAACTATTAAAGTCAAGGAGTAATTTCTTTATTCAGAAAATAAAATTACTTTTTAAATTTAAAATTAACCGTAAGGATGTTGCTAAAGATATTAGAAATAAGTATTGAAAAAGCGCATTAATTAATATATGTTAAATAACATAAAAAAGGTTATGCCGCTAGCTAAAGCCAAACGCCACTAGCTTGACAGGTACCGCGTAGGGGCGTTAAATTTACGCCCCTACTACGTTTAGAGGGAGAAAGAAAGGCCTGCCCGTCAGGCTGGCAGGTAGATTATCTATCAAAGAAAAAAATAACCAACAGCCTGCCAGACAGGCGAGGCCGGCCTTTAGCTAATGTTACATCCATCAATAAAAAAATACGGGGTAAGGTTAAAACAGAATGAATAATGAAATTAGGAGAACTGAGTTTAGTTTGGACCAAGATTATCAAAGAATTTTATACAAATTGGCAAAAGAGCGTTCTTTTAAATTTGGCAAATTTATTCTTTCGTCTGGAAAAGAAAGTAATTATTATTTTGACGGAAAACAAGTAAC
>DMDI01000002.1 GCA_003445555.1 Desulfotomaculum sp.
CGTGTGCTCTTCCGATCTGGAAAATGATAAATGGAAATTAGAAATTCGCTCGCTAACGCTCGCTGAAATTGAGAAACAAGAAATTAATTTAAACCGTCATTCTGAACTTGATTCAGAATCAGGCGGGAAATGCTTGAAATGCGTGAGACGTTTGAAACGTAAAAACATTAAACGATTCAAGCGATTCAAGCCTCAAGCGTTTCAAGCACCAAGCTTTAAAGCCGATCCTATCCGCCAGCGGGCGGATCGTCAGGATGACATTATTCGCTCATTCGTGTCCATTCGTTTCTAATTCGTTTTAATTCGTGTTTTTGAATTTTAACTTTTGACTTTTGAATTTAGTTTGTCTTAGTATCCTAAACAAAAGGGGGTGAGAAAAAATGAGCATTCGCGTGCAAAAAAGAGACGGCCGGCTGGAAGAATTTGACGCCAATAAAATCCGCCAAGGCCTTATTGCCGCCGGCGCCACCGATCAGGAAGCAGAAAACATTACCCAAGAAGTAGAAAACTGGGCAGTAGCTAATGCCGCCAAAGGCTTTGTTCGCACCGCCGCCATCAGGGAAAAGGTTCTATCCTCTCTACGGTTGGTTAACCCCCAAGCCGCCGCCGCCTTTGAAAGCTACCAAAAGCCGACAAAAGCCTAATTATTAAGGCTAACAGTTTGATAAACAGTCTGGGAAACTTGCCGTACCATTCCCTGAAGAGCGTTAAAATCGTCTCCGCGGGTCATAACGCAAAGCAGGTAGGGCTTATCGGGGTAATAAATAATCCCGCAGTCATGGAATTGTTTTACCCCGCTCTCCTCATAACCCCGCTCGCCAAATTTATGGGCCACCTTAATCCCTTCAGGTAAGCCGCCGACTAAACCCTCCTTATAAACCACTTCGCTTAATAATTTAAGCGCCTTCTCCGACATCTCGCGGCTAAGATAGGAAGCATTATAAAGAATCCTAAAAAGAGCGGCATAGTCTTTGACGGTAATAAAATTCTCCTCCGCCTCATCCGCTGGCACCTTTAAGCCTAAATCGGCATAAACTTCTGCCCATTTATCTTTTTCAATCTTGTCCGCCAATATCTCCAGCGCCTGATTATCGGAGTAAACAATCATCCGCCTAATAAGATTGCCAATTGAATAAGATTGGCCCGCCACCAATTGCTTTTCCGGCAAAATATTTTGGGAAAACGCCTCCTGAGGTTGATATTCTATCTCTTGGTAAAGATAATCGGGATCCTCTTCGGCAATTTTTAGATAAGCAATCATTAAAGGAACTTTAAGCAGGCTAGCGGGAGCAAATTTTTCTCTCTCGCCAAGACCAATCCAGGCGCCGGAATTTAATTCCTGAAAATAAATGGCCACCTGGGAAGCCTTATTGCTTTTAGTAGCCGTATTGATTAACTCTGCCAGCTTTTTTCTTAAAAAAACCAAATCCCCCCGGCTGGTTTCTTCAAGAGGAGTAAAGTCAAGCAGGGGGTTAATAAATTGATACTCCGACTGGCGTTGGCGGAAAAAAACATTTTCTTCTTCTTTTTTGGTTAAAAGTTTTTCTCCCCCCGCGCCTAAGGCCACCCCCAAAACAAAAACTCCCAAAAAAATCACCGCTTTTTTTAACTTGTCAATCATTTTTAATTTTTCTATTATATTCTTCTTGTCCAAGAAAGAAAAGAAAGCGGCAGAATGAAAATAAAAATAAGAGCTTTAAGGCTTTAGCGGCCCAAGAAAAGCCAAAAAACAAAGGCCAAGATAATCCGGTAGAAAGCAAAAAACCGGAAAGAATGCTTTTTCACAAAACCAATTAAAGCCTTAACCGTTAAAAGCGCCGCCAGAAAAGCTCCCCAAAAGCCCACCAGCAAAACCAAATACTCCTGACGGGTGAAAGAAAAACCTACTTTTACCAAATCAAGACCCGTGGCCCCCACCATGGCACCATCTTACCAGAGGTTTGAAGCTAACAGACCCTGGGGTCGGAAGCTAGTCTATAAGTACTACTTATAAAATAGTTTTATTATGTTTTCAAGAGTATCAATATCCGTTGGGCTCAAATAGTAGCCCTTATGTCTCATTTCTTCAGCGTATCTTTTGCCTTGAGCCTTAAAAAATTTTTCTATTTTTACTTGACCAGCTCGTATTCTATAATTAGTAAAATCTTTAATAATTTCTGCAAGCATCTGGTGATCTTCTTGCCTTAATCTTAAAGATTGTTCTTTTTCGGATTGAAGCGAAGAAATTATTATATCAATTTTCCAGTTAATACGGGCGTATTCTTTTCGGATTACTTCGAGCTGATCCGGCGTAATATCACTACTGTATGTCATCAGGGCAAGTGGTAAGTATCTGACCATAAAGCCTAAACCAATATTTTTAGCTTCTTCAAGAGAAGTAATTGGTATTTTGGGAAGCAATAAGTAATTGTGGTGGAAACCACTTGTTAATATAGAGGTATAAGGAATGGCGTTTGTTGCTACAGCTGCGCCTTGGGTCAACGTCAATTCAGATAGTTCATACTTTTCTGCAACTAGTTGCGGCATGAGTGCGACACCTATTTTCGGGTCTAAAACATATCCTTCTAGACCAATTGAGTCTAAGGGTAGTCCATACTCCCTTATCTTTGAAATCATCATTCTTGGCGGTAATTGATAAAAAAGACTGCGAATATGTTTAGTATTTTTAGGATAAATAATCCTATCCTTTATTAAAGATTCTCTGTCTTTTGGGATGTCTACCATTAAGACATTCCGTTTTTCTGAATGAAAAGAGTCGCTTTCGCATATAGTACAAGAATTTACCCTAATATTGTCAACTGATTGCATGTAGCCGCAAGTGTCACAAATGTTTACACCCACCGAATCTATATAAATAGCACCAGTAGATAAAAGCTGTTCTATTTTTTGTTCAAGCCAGGTTTTTGTACTATCGTCGTCGTCTCTAATTACATCTCTTCCTTTGCTCGGAATTCCCAGCTCTTCTAATATCTTATATTTGTTAACCAATAGCGAAGAGGAAAAGGCTTTTCTAGACTTATATCTGTTTTGCTGAGCCATAAAGGCCCTGTCCATTCTCATTCCCACACAATTCCATAAATCCACTCTGGGTATCAGCCTTCCAGATTCGTATTCGATTATTCTGGTTATATTTTCGGCCACGAGCATGGGGATAAAACGATGGACAACTCTCTCGTTTATGGTATCAAGGTTCTCGGCCGCTGATGCAGTAATAATTTTTCGTTCAGATTCTATCATTTCATCAGAATAAAAGTATAGCATAAAACCTTATAATTATTTAAATTTATATTGTTTTTACAAAACTAGTCATATATTGTACAATACGATCTAATATCAATCTAATATTGATTAAAAATTTTTATGAAAAAAGACGAAAAAATTTGTATAAACCAGAATGAAGATGGCAAGCTTTATATGCCCGACTCTGAAGTCAATATCCAAAAAAGGTACCAAGCCCCAATCGATGATGTCTTAAATTTTTTTAAAAAATTAAACAATAAAAACATATATAGCATTTATTTAAGGGGTTCTATTGTTTTTGGGCTGGGAATAAAAAATATTTCCGATATAGACTTTTTTATAGTAACCCTAAGGCCCCTGGTTGACTTTGACAGGTTAACAATAAAAAAATACATGGATAAGTTGAATAAGAAATATCCATTTATAACTAAATTTGACATTGGATATTTTACATTAGACCAAATATTGGCAATGAAAGAAAATGTTTTAATTAAACTAACTTCTCTGTGTATATACGGTAAAGACATCAAAGATAAGATAAAAAATCCTAGACCTGGTAAAGACGTGGCTATTTCTCTATCGCATTTGGAAGAAGAGATATTTAAAACTAAAAATGAAATTAGGATTGGACTATATAACAAAACAAACACAAAAGCGATGTGTGTATGGATAATGAAACGCATTGTTAGGTCTGGCTTAGAACTTGTATCTGAAAGAGAAAAGTGTTTTACCCGAGATTTAGGTTTATGTTTTGAGAAATTTTCAAAATATTACCCAGATAAAAAAGATGATATGCATAAAGCGCTTATTTTGGCCCTAAAACCAACAAATAACACCAAGGTAATAGAAAAAACATTTAACAATTTAGGGGAATGGTTAGTATCAGAAGGTAAAAGGTTGGGGTTAATTTCTATTAGTTATAATGACATGGGCAAGGTTGTGATTGAGAAAGCTATATCTTTTTTTGGCAAAAACAGAATTATTTGTTTATTGCGATATGGTCCCAAAACAAGATTTGATGGAACACCCCCTGCGGATTTTGATTTTTTATTATTGCTTGATAAATTCCAAAGTAAAGACTACTTATTGTTATCTTTTTTTAAAAAATTAAATTTACCCATAGAGATTTTTGTTGATTATAGAGATCAGATTATTTTGAGGGGAATTAAAAATTATCAGAGGGGTCGTCACGGATCATATTTTTTTAAAATTCTCGCTTCAGCGGATACCCTACTAGGTAGGAATTTTTACAAAGAAAATGAAGGAAAATTGGATAAAAACAAAATTAAATCAGATTTACTATATAGGATTGAAGAATATTTTTATAGGATACAAAAATCCATCGTTAACGAAGAAGATCCCAGCAAAGGGGATATAGAAAAGTATTTAGGTAGGATTGTAACCGATTTGCTTTTGGTGACTGGCGATATTCAATTTTCGGATATGCATAAGTATCACTATACGAAAGTGATGTCTGATATGTTAAGTCATTCTAATACTATGAACCGCGATATAGTCGAATTAATAGCCAAATTTCAATCTAATTCAAAAATCAACATTGATCTTTTGGGCAAACTTGTCGGAGTATTATACGAACAGTATTTGGAAATAAGACAAAATATACAATTATGATAACAATAAAATCATCCCGAGATAAGGATTTGTATTTTACCTATACCCTATCGGAGTCAAGTTTTTCTTATGGAGCACTAATAATCCTTGATGGATTGCCAAGTAGGCCAGCCAGTAAGGATCAATTAATAAAAAAGTTATCCGGACATGGCTTTGATGTTTTTTTTCCAAGATATGAAGGAACTTGGGAGTCGAAGGGAGAATTTTTGAAAAGACCCCCAAGCCAAGGTATTATTGAATTTATAGAAGCGTTGCAAAAGGGTGTTTCTTTGAATGATAAAAAGTATTTTGCCAGAAAAATATTTCTTTTGGGATCAAGTTTTGGCGGTGGCGTTGCCTTGGATGTCGCCGCTAAAGGTGTTGCCGATAAAACCTGTGTCCTGTCGCCCGTAATAAGTTTTAGAAGGGTCCCCGGGATAAAAACTCTTGAAGATTATTTAAGAACTGCTTATAGTAAAGACTATCGTTTTAATTCCAAAAATTGGCAAAAACTTTTGGAAGATAACCTGTGGAATTTAGATAATTTCCAAATAAAAAACCCCTCTAATGTTTTAATCATGGCCGGAAATGTTGATGAACAAATTAAAAAGGCTGACCTTATTAAATTTGGCAAAAAAAATAAAATTAAGGTTAACATTTATAATTTCGGTCATATTACCTTGAGTAAGATTACGGAATCTATACTAGAAGAGATTAGAGGCTTCTTTTTTTAAATAAATCTTACTTCTGCGGTAGCCTTATGGTTACTGTCTGTGTTTTGCCACCACTCTCTATATTCTTTGGCTCTTTCGTCTAACATATCCTCTACTATCTCTGAAGTAATTATTCCTCTAGACTTTTTTACTCTAGGATCTTCTATTTTCTCACAAACTTCGGCTAAAATCTCATTGCTTATTCCTAATTCCTGGTAAATCCGCATGCAACTTTCGAGTAATTCTGGAATCTCTGAAAACCTTTTTGTTATTTTAAATAGATCGTCAACACTTAATGCCCTTACGCTATCATGAAAGTCTATGTTATCTGATACGAAGACGTTGCCATCCCCCTTTACTTTCCTATAAATACACCTGCCGACCATTGTAGCTGATAATAATCTCTTATTTCCCTCTTGAAACCATACCAGCCCAAGTCCGGTGTGAGCACAGTGAATAGAAGAGCGAATGACTCCCTTTTTTAGATCTTCAACGCACTCTTCTGAAAAAAGAAATTGCAGGAAGTCTTCATGTTTAAACATTACTAGTTCGTTCATTGTCACATCTCTGGTTCTGAAGAAATGTATAAGGCCTTCTGGAATTGAGTTGCAAATTTCTATATCTTTGGGTTCAAAATATTCTGAAAGAGAAGCAATTTGATTTCTTCTTGCAATTCTTTCCTCTCTATTTGTAGAAGGCGTTTCAAAAACAACGATATCAAGATCTTCTAATTTATCGTAATTACACTGTGAGATGAGGCCCAAATTAAGTCGGAAAAGCTCTCTTGCAAAACCACCCTTTACGGCAATTGGATCTTCTACACTTAGAAGCTTATTACAAATACCTGCTTCAAGGTTTTCTAGAGGCATTGTTTGAGACCGAACTATTACGGGTTTATAGTCTATAAATGGAGGCGTTTCGCTTATATTTAAGGGGTTACTTTCTTTTGTTACCATTAAAAGGCATTTTATATGAATTATTGATTTTTTTCAAGTTGATCGAGTAGTTTGGTCTTTTTTAATGATAGATTTTTGTAATTGAATGTTCCAGGCGATTTTTTAAACTAAGGAAATTGTCGATCTTTTATTGTTGAAAAAAGACAATGCGTTTATTTCTTAGGGTAAAGTATAAAAATCGCCACTAACAATGTTAAAATTGTGGCTATGTATAGGGCTAAATGTAAAAAGTGTTCTGGAAAAAAGTTTTGGCAGGTTAGAAGGGGTAAATTAAGGTGTAAAAATTGCCTTTATGAATTCAAGCCAAGGCTTGGCGGAATAAGTCTAACAAGATACCAATGGAAAGCTCTTTTAAAATGGTTTTTAAGATGTCAAAGTATTAATACTATTGTTGAAGAGACAAAGATAAGTGAATATAAGGTTTTAAAAGCATTAAATTTGATAAGACAGATAATGGCTAAAGATATTCCTGATGTTTTTGAAGGAATAGTTGAAGTAGATGAAACTTATCTAGGTGGTCAAAAGAAAAACAAAAGAAAGTCACAATTAAGAAAAGATAAAGAAGCTTATGGCAAGGAATCCAAGAGGGGTTTTGGCACTGCCAAACAGCCTGTCTTTGGCATCCTGGCTAGGAACGGGAAAGTCTTTGCTGAATTAGTCGATGACACTGAAGCCAGGGATTTAATCCCGATCATCACCAAGAAGGTAAAGTCGGGAACCAGAATTTGCTTAGATGCTTGGCGAGCCTACACGGGATTGGCAACCAAAGGCTATGTCCACCGGACGGTAGAGCATCAAAAAAAAGAATACACTAAGGGAAGAAATCACATTAATGGATTAGAGGGGTTTGGGGTTATCTTAAAAGGCAATTAGCGTCCAGGGGCGGCATTAGAAGAGAAAGGCTGCCGCTTTATCTAGCTGAATATGTTTGGAGATACAATAA
>DMDI01000265.1 GCA_003445555.1 Desulfotomaculum sp.
AATATTAAAATTATAAATTTAAGCCGCCGCCAAAAGATTAGGGTGAAGTAAAGCCTGATAGGTATGACCGGAATTAAGACTATTCAAGTAAATACCAATTATTACTTTTTCTATCACTATCATTTTTCCCTCCCGGTAAACTTCCACCCGGTCTGGTTTAAGACCAATTAGAAAACCATTATTCTGCCCCAGGGACCGGTAAGGAATTAAACGTAGCCTGGTGGCCCAACTATTTGTTTCTAATTCTCTAACGTTAAATTTATTTGCCGTAAAACCGCTTTCAAAAAGCTTTTTCATTTTTTCCGGCAATGCTTTACTTAAAGCCTTATACTCGACTATGATTACGGGTTTACCGGTAAGCGGGTCCTTCAAGCTGTTGCCCGTGTCTATAAGACCCGTCAGTTCTACCTCAGTTCCCGCCAGGTAAATCTTTAAGGGCACTTGAAGGTGAAGCCGCTGGAACCTTTTAAATAAAATTTGAGCCCCCGCCCGGCACGCTAACCAAGCCGCCAAAAAAGCCAGGAGTAAACCCGGCCAAAAATAAACTTTAATGGCCGTTAAATCCTGATTCACCATTATTCCGGCCGTATTATTCAGGAAATAAAGAAACCCTAACAGAAAGCCTCCCAATGAAAAGGATATTAGATAAAATATTCCTAAACAGCTTAAAAAGCGTAGCTTTGGTAAAGGAGCAAAAGCAGTTAAAATCATAAAAAGAGAAAATAAAAGTTTTAAAGGGATACTGAACAGGGGGCTTGACCCCGGTAAAAATAAGGCCAGAGAATAAAAACTACCTGCCGCGGCCCCAAGCAAAAGGCGAAAAAAACTGCTTTTTGCTTCACTAAACAGGCCGGTAAGCCATAAAATTAAGTAATTAATAAACAAATTAGCTAAAAAAACCTGGTCTACGTACACTATATAATTTTGCATTATTCAACCCCTTTTCAAAAGAGGGGTGAAATTTACCAATCACCCTTAAAAAGGAATCTTATTCTTGCGATTGCGCCGGTCTCAATATTTATTTTCCTAAATATATGCCCGGGCATAAGAAATATACCCGGAAAATAAAAAACTCTAGCTCTATTATATAATGCCAGAGTTGGTATAATATGTTATTTTATGCCGTTTATTTTTATTTTTTTCCGTCTTATTCTAACAAATTACCCTGCGTACTACCAGGGCCAATGCTGCAATTTTATTATGGTACGGTAGTCGGTTAAATCCAACTGGATAGGGGTAATGGAAATATATTGGGCTTTTATGGCACCTACGTCTGTATCGTTGTTATTGTTATCCTCTACGTCCATAGCTTCCCCGCCCATCCAGTAATAAACCCGCCCTCGGGGATCGGTACGTTTATCAAAAACGTTAATGTACCGCCGGTTACCAAGTCTGGTAATTTTAACCCCGCGCCATTGTCCGGCCGGAATATTTATGTTTAAAAGGGTGCCTAAGGGAATTTCCCTTTTCTTAATCAGGGATAGCAATTGTTTAATAAAACTTTGGGCCAGGGTAAAATCATGGTAAGCATAACTGGCTAAAGAAACCGCCAGGGATTGAAAACCATTAATTACCCCTTCAATCGCGGCCGAAACTGTTCCTGAATATAAAACATCCGTTCCTAAATTTGGACCTTGATTAATACCGGTGATGATTAAATCTGGCGGTTCAGGCAGCAAGGCTTCAACGGCTAACTTAAAACAATCAGCCGGCGTTCCGTCTACTGCCCATCCCTGACCAAAAGAAATATCAACCGTTTGCACGCGTAAGGGGCGGTGAACGGTAATCCCGTGGCCGGCCGCGCTGCGTTCCCGGTCGGGAGCCGCTACATATAACTTAATATCTTCTACTTCCTGTAAGCTGCTAATCAGAGCCTTTAGCCCTTCAGCTTGAATACCGTCATCATTACTAATTAAAATGCGCATAAACAACCTCCAAAAACAGTCGTCAGTTACCGGGCTTTTAGAAAACGAATTTTAAATAAAACGGTTGCTCTTTTGTCAGGTTTATACCTTTTATTTGTCTTTTATTAACGCTAGAGCTTCGGCCCTGGTAACGGCATTTTTACGAAAAACGCCGCGCACGGCCGAAGTAATTGTTTTTGAACCAGGTTTTTTTACCCCCCGCATAGTCATGCACATATGTTCAGCTTCAATTACCACCAGCACCCCCATAGAGTTAAGTTTAGTATTAATAGTATCGGCTATTTGAGTGGTTAGCCGTTCCTGTATCTGCGGACGGGCACAAAAACCTGTGACTACCCGGGCTAATTTAGAAAGACCGGTTAGTTTATTGTGCCGGGGAACGTAAGCCACGTGCGCCTTGCCAAAGAAAGGTAACAAGTGGTGTTCACAAATAGCGTAAAAAGGAATATCTTTAACTAAAATCATTTCGTCATGCTCTTCGGAAATAACAGTTTGCAGGTGTCCCTGGGGATCTTCCCATAGACCGCAAAAAATTTCCTGACACATGCTGGCCACCCGGGCAGGTGTTTCCCGTAAGCCTTCCCGGTCAGGGTCCTCGCCAATTGCTTCCAAAAATAAACGTACTGCTTGTTCTACCTTTGGCCGGTCAATCATTTAATTTAATTTTCTCCCTAATTTATCTAAAGTTGTTGTAACCACTTATGGACCTGGGGAATTATCCTGACTTCACTTAGTTCACGCAGAGCCAGTTCCTGAATGGCCAGTAATCTTGCCGGACTAACCCCTGGTCTATTGACGGGTAAGGTTACGGGCTGAATAATTACGGCTACTTCTTTTACCGCTTTAATTACTTTAAGGGCCTGTTTTATTTCCGCATCAGTAGTATTTTCCGTAACTACAATTTTTACAAAAACATCTTTTTGCCGCGCCACCCTTAAAAACTGCCGGTGTTTTTCCCAAAGCGGCGGTAAACAGGAAGAACATGGTAATTTAAAGTCCATGGCAATTATATTTACCCGTGAAATAATTTGCTTTAGCTGCTCCGGTAAGGTACCATTAGTTTCCAGATAAATGCCCTTCCGGGTTCCGGTTAATAAGGGGATTAACCGGGTTAAAAAATCCGCGTACAAAAGGGGCTCCCCCCCGGTTAAGCTAAATGCATGGTGCAAAGTCAAGTCCCATTTATTTACGGCCGCTATGATTTGGTCTGACGTAAGCGGGTTAGGCAAAAGTTCAAAATCCCGTTTTCCTGGCGTCCGCTCCCAATAACAAAAGTCAGGGTAAGGGTCCCGGGGAGTGTCGCAATAAGCACAATTAAGGTTGCAAGCAGGAAAACGTAAAAAAATATGACGCTGCCCTAAAGCTAAACCTTCCCCCTGCATAGAAGAAAAGATTTCTCTTAAAGAGCACGCGTTTCCGGCAGTCCCCCCTTTTATTTATCCCACACCCCTCACTTTACACCGGGCCTGCTGTACTTCCTGCATTTCACGGACGTATGACTGACAGATCAATTCTGCCAGGACCGGAAGCTCTTTTTCGGTCCAACCCACTTCCAAAAGCCCAACCGTTGCCACCGGGGTATTTTTGCTGGTTGTATTTAACCCAACATGAATCATGGTGGATACCGGCGTAAGAGTAGCAATAGAAACCGAAAGCTTTTTTCCCGCTATAAAAAGGTCATCACCGCGGCGGTTAAAACTCAAGTTCCCTTTGGTCTCTAAAATTTCTTTAATCAAGGATATTAAAATCCGTTGCCGTAAAATAGTTTTAGTTAAATCCAGCTCAAAATGCTCCACAATGAAATGCAGCATATCTTCACTAAAAATGGGTGCTTGATCAAGAACATCTTTTACGTCAACCAGCGCCGAACAATCTACCCGGCAGGGACCCCGAAAACTAACCATACTGTCCCCTTGCAGGCGAAAATTCCGCAGGGCCCATAAAGAAGCCAGTTGGGTACCGTCATATAACAATTTTTCCGCCAAATAATAAGTATGCATAGTCATTATAAAGAAAGATTTGCCGATTTACAAGCCCGCTGGTAACGAGGACAGCTTTCCCACCGTCCGCAAGCCGCTTGCCCGCCAAAATAGCAACTCCATAACAAGTCCCAAGGAATTCCCAGGCACTGTCCTAAATAAACGATTTCTACTTTATCCAGCCTTTGAGTATAGCTGACTACCTTG
>DMDI01000129.1 GCA_003445555.1 Desulfotomaculum sp.
GCAGCCAGGCCCCCTAAATCGTGCGCCTTTCCGCAATGACTAGGGGGCAAAACAAGGCTGCCCGCGGTTATATCTTCTCCCTGGCGGATTACGTTTTCTCCCGGGGCTACCGGTTTAACAATACCAATGGTTTTTTCCGCCAGATTTTCGGTGTATTCAACCATTACCGCCGCGTCGGCCCCTACGGGGAGCATACCACCCGTGGCAATTTGCCAGACCTGCCCGGTTTCTAGTCTTCCCTTAGGTTCTTCGCCCATAAAAACTTCGCCGGCTATTTCCAGGTAAGCAGGTAATCCTTCGGACGCGCCAAAGGTATCCCGGGCTTGCACGGCAAAACCGTCCACCGTTGAACGGGTAAAACCCGGTACGTCTTCTCTAGCCCTTACTTCTTCTGCCAGGCGGCGTCCTTGCGCTCTCAGTAAGGGAATCATTTCCGTATATTTCGGCCCGGTATAATGAGCCGATATTATTTTTTGGGCCTCCATTATGGTAACGGCCTTAAAAAGTTCGGTCATTTATTTTTATTTCCTCTTTACTCTTTAATTTTTATTCTTTATTATTATAGCAGCATTGGTTTTATAAAACACGCTAAAAAAGAATAAAAAACCCGTACCCTAACGAATTTGGCGTAAAAACTAAAATTAAGAGCATGGAGGTGGCCTGATTGAGTAACTGCGCTAACTGTGGGATATTTGCCTGCCGGCAGGGTCAAACAGAAAAAATACCGGCTCATTGTCCTATGCAAGATCATCAGGAACTTTATGAAGAGGCCTTGCAAGAATACCAAAAAGAAGAGATAAATAACCTTAGCTATAATGCGGCTATGGTAGAAGCTACCGGTTACTGTATCTGGACCAGAATAGAAGAAATATTGGAATTTAGCCGGCGGGCTAATTTTAATAAACTTGGGCTTGCTTTTTGCGTAGGCTTGCGTAAAGAAGCCCGGCAAGTAGCCAAAATATTTAATAACGCTGGTTTTGACCTGACTTCGGTGGCTTGTAAAACAGGAGCTTACCCCAAAGAACTCCTGGGTATATCTGATGCTCAAAAGGTACGTCCCGGTCAGTTCGAGCCAATGTGCAACCCTATTGCCCAGGCCAAACTATTAAATGAGGCCGGAACCCAGTTAAATGTTTTACTGGGCTTATGCGTAGGCCATGATACGTTATTTATCCGTTATTCCGGTGCTCCGGTAACGGTGCTGGCCGTAAAAGACCGGGTACTGGCCCACAATCCTCTAGGGGCAATTTACGCTGAAAATTACTTTGTTAATAGACTGGCCGGTCATCAAAAACCAACCGTTGAGGGGACGAAAAAAACGGAGATATCTTCCCCGGTCCTGGAAGCAGTTAAAAAAGCGGCGCCTGACGGAAGGCTCACCTGTTCGGCCGCCCGTCAACTGGCCGCAAAACTGGGGGTACAACCCCGTACGGTTGGAGAGGCCTGCGACAGCCTGAAGATAAAGCTAAAAGCATGTGAATTGGGATGTTTTTAAAATTCCGGTGTCTTTTTTAAAATTTTCCTTGGCGCAGCCAGACAGACTGAATAGTTGCAGTATTATTCTTAAACCTTTATTCTGTGACCATGGGTATAAATATTTAATTTATCCCCGCGGGCAAAGCCTACCACGGTTACGCCTAATTCTTTGGCCATTTCCAGGGCCAGATCGGTTGGCGCGCCGCGGGCAATAAGGATGGGAATACCCAGGCGGGCTATTTTAATTAGAATTTCAGAAGAAACCCGCCCGCTAAAAACCATCAGCTTATCCGCGATAGGAACTTCCTCTAAAAAACAACGTCCGAAGACTTTATCCACGGCATTGTGCCGCCCAATGTCTTCAAAAGTCCAAAGCACTTCAGTCCCAGAACACAAGGCGGCCCCATGCGTGCCTCCGGTGGAGCGGAAAAGAACGGTGTTTTTTTCCAATGAGCTACTTAAAACGAGGGCTTGCTCTCCGGTAAGACTAAATTCTGATTTTACCGGGTTTAGGTTTCGGACATCATTAAGGAAATAAAACAAAGCTCCCCCCCGGCCACAGCAGGTGGTAATATAACGTTTAAGGAATGCCTGCTCGGCCGGGGAAGGATTTAGGGTTTCAACCCAGATCAAGCCGGCGGTCTCGTTAACGGAAATATCCTTTAAGTCTTCCCGTTTTTGAAGAATCCCTTCCGAGCAAAGAAACCCAACCGCCAGTTCCTTCAAGTATACGGGAGAACAAATTAAAGTGGTAAACTCTTTATCATTTAAATAAAGTGTTATTGGGCTTTCCTTTACTACTATATCCCGGGCAACAGACACTCCGTTGCCGTCAACACGCGTTACCTCTACCCAAGTTGTATAAGTCATTTATATCCCCAATCATATTTTTTATTTAGCTGGAGAAATTAATATAAATATGCTAAACTTTAATTTAATACATTATTAAACTGCAAAGCAACCTATTTCTTTAAATTAAAGGAGCAATTAGAATGTTTACTGTAGGTATCCTTACCGCCAGCGACAAGGCCTCTGGGGGAAAACGTCAGGATCAGAGCGGGATGGTTATCACCGAAATTATAAACAACCTGGGTTGGAAGGTAGAAAATTACCTGGTGGTAGCTGACGATACCGCTCAAATAAAAAGCGCCTTGCTTTCTATGTGCGACAACCAAAAGATAAACTTGATCTTGACTTCCGGCGGAACAGGTTTTGGTCCCCGCGACAACACACCCGAAGCTACCAAAGCTGTAATTGAACGGGAAGTGCCCGGTATCCCGGAAGTAATGCGCTGGGAAAGCATGAAAAAAACCCCGCGGGCCATGCTAAGCCGGGCCGTGGCCGGGATCCGGAAACAAACCCTGATTATTAATCTTCCCGGCAGTCCTAAAGCAGTGCGGGAATGCCTGGAGGTTATTTTGCCTGCCTTGACGCACGGACTGGAAATCCTTAACGGACAAACCGGCGAATGCGGTCAAAATTAGATTAAAAATTTTTCCTCAATAAGATTGGCAATTTTTTGAATATCCTCAGTCCTAAAAGCAGGTTTGTGGCCATTTTGGGGAATACAATTTATACGCGCCAGTAGATTGTTAGATGAGGGCAGTTTAGTTATGGCCGGGTGACAAACCTCAATTTGAGCGTAATTCTCTTTTTTATACCCTTCAGCTAAAACAAGGTCTACCTCTCCTAACAAGGGGATAAGCTGGTCAACAGGTAATTCTTGGTCAAGTTTTTTTATTAACGCCGCTTTTTTGGGGGTTGAGATAACCACGGCGTCAGCTCCGGCCCAGGCGTGGCGCCAGGTATCTTTTCCTGGCTGGTCAATTTCAAATTCGCCGTGATAATGTTTTATTGTTCCTACCCGGTAGTGACGTTGCTTTAATTCTAAAATTAATTTTTCTAAAAAGGAGGTCTTTCCTACTTTAGACTTTCCCACCACACAAATTACCGGTTTATGGGTTTTATTCATAGAAGTCCTCCTTTTTAAGGACCTCGATAGGCTCCCCAACCCTTACCGGTCCTGATTTAAGAATACGGACAAATATTCCTTCGGCAGGCATGATACAAATGCCCGCCTGACGGCCAATAGCACAGGGCGCATGGCACTCCTTGCCAATTTGGGTTACCTCCCCTATAGCCTGAGGGCCGATCTTTAAGCGGGTTCCCAGTGGTAAAGCCACCAGATTTAACCCCTCGGTGGTAATATTTTCGGCAAAATCACCCGGTCCTACTTCCAAACCAAGTGCCCGCATTTTTTCAATGCTTTCCCACGCCAGCAAGCTTACCTGGCGGTGCCAGGAGCCAGTATGGGCGTCACCGGCCAGGCCATGCCCGTTCACCAAAAAACCATCCCCTATGTTTTTTTTAGGCGTTCCTTTAGTTGTACTGGTACAAACAGCCTTAATTACACCCATATTTTTTTCACTCCTTTAAACCTCAAGTATTTACACTATTGCTCCTCTTCCGCTCTTTTAAATTCCCCGCTCCGGCCTCCTTTTTTACTTAAAAGGCAAACGTTGTTTATGACCATAGCCCG
>DMDI01000212.1 GCA_003445555.1 Desulfotomaculum sp.
CCGCGCTCTAAATTTCTCACCCCGTGGGGGGCGGGGGGGGGCGCGGGGCTTTCCCCAGCGTCACGCAAGAGCCCGCCGGGGTGGTACCTTAAGACGGCCGGAAAGGGCCCCCGGGTCAGCCCTTTTTTCTTTTAGTGGCCAAGGGGCGGACGTGGCCCGTTTTTATTCCCCATTCCGGCATAGCCGCCACATCAAGCGGAACGCTCACGCGAGGCAGAAAGGCATCTTGGGGGGGCGGGGGCAGGTTAGGCATGGTAAAGTCCTGCGCCTTAACCGGGGGAACCGGCCCCCCTAATAAACCGGCCAAAATGCCGGTAAGCATAAAGGCTACCGTCATTAAAACCCAAAACTTTCTTTTGTCCTTAGGCATAAAAATCTCCCTCCTTTCTCCTGTAACCTCTCTAGGTGGGCTTAAAGCCTGGCCAAGGTGGACCCTTGGCCAGGCCAAAAGCGGTGTTACTTTAAGCTCGCTCTTTATAAACCTATTCTTCTTCCCCGGAAGCAGGAGGACTCTTATAACCTAAAGAGACAATCTTCCGGGCGTTGTTAAGCAGGTGGCAAATTTCCCCTCTGGTTATATAACCCTGCGCCTTGATTTCAAGATTGTAACCCTTGCCTTCTGAGTCTTGATAGTAATGTTTAGTGGGGTCATAATTCACTTTTTGACCGTCTTTATAGTCGTAAATTTTATAACCTTTAATTAACTTATTTTCCACGGCAATGGCTAACAGGTTCTTTAAATCAGGCGAGATGCTCTTGTAATCTTTAAAGATCATATCTACGTTAGCCGTGTCCGCCGCTTTATTTTGCAAACCGGTGGCCAGCACTAAGGCTACCGCCACATCTTCCCTGGTGGCGGAGGCATTGGGCCGGAAGGAACCATCATTGTGCATGGTTAAGTAAGGAAGGGCTTGTTGAATGGAACCAAAAGCCCAATGACTTGGCTTCACATCCCTTAACTCGACCTCATCTTCGGGCTTGGGCAGTTGTAAAGCCTTGGTCATGGCCCCGGCTACTTCGGCCCTGACAATAGACTTGCAGGGGCGGAATAATTTATCCGGATAACCCGCGACCGCATTTAAGGCCATCATGGTACAAATGTCTTCGTAAGCCCAATAGCCACAAGTGAATGCTTTTTTGGGAATGGTGCCAACGGCAGGAAAGACGCTATCTTCGTATACTACCTTATATGTGGCGCCATCTAATTGATACACATAATTAGGTACCATCTTACCAACGCTAACGACTGTAGCATCAATTTCGCTTGCCTTTACAGTCTTGGTAACAATTTTTACTGGGGGACCCGGATCTTTTACCGTAATTGTTACTTTTTCATCCGCGTAACTAATCTGGTCTCTTTCATCTATCAAACCATCCTTATTCTTATCAATGTACTCTGAACTTACATCCTTAGGAATTTCTTTGCGGGGCAAAAATACTTCTACGGCTGAAGGTTGTTCCGCGTCGGGCATCTTAAAGGCCGGTTCGTCCATTCCTGGGGGCGCATATGGTTCGTCTGCCCCGGCCATGGGCACCGCAAAGACTAAGGTGGCCAAAACGCTTAAAGCAAACAGGGTAGCCATCAACACGCTTAACTTTTTCCGGGTGGATTTTTTAGCCAATTTACCCATTTAGATTTTCCTCCTTTTAATTTAAGTTTTTTGGTTTTAGATTCCTAAACAACCTTTTTCCTGCTTTGCTTTCCTTTTGCTTCCTTAACCTACTTTCCACCACTAAAATGTCTTTTTACTTCCTGTTGCCGCTCCCACCTCCTTTTAAGCTTTGGCCTGTTTATAGTCAACCCCCATGGGGAGTTGCCTCTTTCCTGGAATCTGGTTACGCATTATACCAAAAAATTGTTTAGTTTCGGTTAAGAAATTGTCAATTTTCGGTTAATTTTCGGTTAAGAAATTGTCAATTTTCGGTTAAGAAGGAGAAAGACAGGGCTAATTCTGGAGACACCATTGAATACAAAAAAGGGGGGAGGGGACGGGAAGCAATCTTTTTGATTTTTTCCCGTCCAGGGGTTATCATCTTTATTGAGCGTACCACAAAATTGTTAAGTTCAGGTTAATTTTCGGTTAAGTTTTTGTTAAGTGAGCCAATTGCGGTCTTCGGAAGTAAAGATGAATAAACAGTTTTAAGGCAGTGGCAAAAACATTTTACCCCGTTGGATAGGAAGGGATTAATTGCTTTAGAAGAAGCAACCTTCTTTTTATCCAACGGGGTTACCCCAAGATAATCCAGGTTTTATGCGGGTCGTGAGGATGGATAGACAGCGCTTTGGCAAAATTGACCCCAAAGAAGAAAAGCCAAAAAATAGCGAAAAAAGATGAGAAATAAGAAGGAAAACCTCTTTTTTTGGCGAATTCTTTTTTATAACCAAAAAAAACCAAAAGGAGGTTTCCCTTAACCGCTGTGCGTCTTTCGGTACTAAGCGAACAGGCTTCTCAAATATTGAATTATAAAAACTTCGGGCTGTTTTTCAGTTATGATTTGTTAGGCTATTCTTTTATGGCTTTGGCCACTTTTTTCATTGCATTTACAATTAAAGCAGCAACCAAACCGGACAAATGGCTGAAAGCGCTTCTGCTGATTCATGGGATTTTTGCTGTTTCTGGTGTATTAATGCCAATGTTGGGAACCTTCAAAGCGGATATGTCCGGCGGAAATCTGATTGGCGTTTTGATATTGGAATTTTGGAGTGCTTATTTCGTTCCCGTATGCATACTTTCTTATTTGCATTAGTAGTACGTGGATGGGCGGTTATAGATTAAAGAACAGTATAGTAAAGACGCAAAGGTGGACTTTTCGTTACCTGCTGTAAAATTGTGCGAGAAAGTCCTTTGGGTCCACGGCAGGTACTGGAGAATTAATAAATTTCCTTTGTATTGCGGGTAACAATATAATCAGCTTTTATTCTTTTTGCGATTACACAAACGAGAGCATCTTCAAAATCGGTCACTTTGCTTGACAATGTTTGGCTAACCGATCCTTTTTAGCATCATCCAGCGTATAGCCGTCGTCCTTGATGATGCCGACAAGACCGTCAAGCAGTTCGAGCTTATTTTCACTTAAGCTCGTTAGCTTAACAATGGGTTTGTTGTTTTTAGTGATAATGATATCTTGTGTTTCCGTCAATTGAAGGTATTTGCCGATATTTGTTTTTAACTCGGTAGCAGTAATAATCATTGTAATAAGAACCTCCTTTTGGTTTTTTTATGATTGTTTTAATAATATTGTATTCATATCGTCCGATTTTGTCAATTAAATTTTGTACCATTAGCATAGCACAAAATGGGCAAAGGCGGTAGGGACGGTAAAATCCTCTAAATAAATGTGAATCTGGAAGATGATAGTCAATAGATTTGACCCCCTCCTTAAAAAGCATATGTTGAATTAAAACCATAACCTTGCCTTTATCCCAGACCTTAAATCAATAATATTACCGTTTTCATCTACCAAATGCGGCCATGCTCATCTTTATCAATCTGTCCATAAAGCCACTGCTCCTCAAAAAATAAACCGATTCTAGTGCCTCTTAAGAAGCCAAACATTCCACATTTTTCTATCTTGACAATGGTGTTTACCTAGAATCATCACAATAGAAAAAGAAGGAGGGCAACGGTGTATCTTAAATCCCTAAAAAATTTGTCTTGACAATGGGGTCCACCTTACTCTCTGCGTTTTAACTTGAGGCAGCGCTTATCGATAATTTCCCATTCCACTACCTCGGACTTTTTAAAATTCATCGCCCGGGCAATGGCCGCCGGAAAGTTTACATACCATTGCTGATTATTTCCTCTCTTTATTACTTGTATTCTGGTTGGATAACCCATAACGCCTCCTATGTATAGTAATAATACTATACATAGAATAACACATACTTTAGCAGAATGCAAGGGTTTTTATTGGGTTAGGAAACAGCCCCAATTATTTACACTCCCTTCTGTTGACTACATATCCTGGGTAAAATCTGACAAATTTTTGTGTTCCGGCTTCCTGCCTTCGGCAAGAGCCAGCGCCTTTTCCCATGTCTTTTCGGTTTCATATTTGAGAAACTCGTAAAGGGGATTTAAATCCTCCGCCTCGTCATACTTTTGCAAGCACTCGTAATACGCCCGCTTATCTTCTTCATAAATGATAAGGGGCGGGTGGTTATGGGTCATGAGGTAGTAATTCATGAGCATCCTGCCGACACGTCCGTTGCCGTCTGCGAAGGGATGGATGTATTCAAACCTGGCGTGAAGATAGGCGGCGGCTTTTAAGGCATCTTCGCCCTCATAAGCGTTGACTTCGGTAATCAGCTCTGTCAGGTCCTTTTCAACATCTTCCGCCGCGGCACCCACCTCATGCACGCCGGTTACATAATCGTGCTTTTTAAATTCGCCCGGCCGCTCCTCATTTTCAATATACCTGCGCTCATCATAAGTTCCACTGGTGAGAACCTTGTGTATTTCCTTAACCAGTTCTATGCCGAGAGGCTCCTTTTTCACGATTTTTTCTTTCAAAAACTCATAGCACAGCCTTTGATTCTGCTGCTCGAATAGGGCGCGGGGACTTCCGGTATAGCCTACAACCCTGCCATTTTCAAAGATTTCCCTTGTATCGTGATAGGTAATTTCCTCGTTTTCTATCTTCCCGGAATGAAACGCAAACAAGATGCGGAAGCTGTCAAGGTATTTATCTAAATCAGCGGCGGATGCAATTTTGAATGACTGCCACAGTTCAAAAACCCGGTTATATTGTCCCAAGCGCCTACCTCCTTTTTTACAATATTTGTTTCATTATACCACACTTTTAATAAGCTTAGGGCCATATAGCCGGATTCAGTTTATCCGGTGATTTGCTAAAAAGTTGGCCCGGCTGTTTGTTAATGGGCCGGCCGGCACGGTGGAGAGCACGATGAGAAATTATCTTGACTCAATCTTTTTCAGCTCCTCCGTCCGGCCGCCGGCAAGGTCGGCCCGGGTGAAATCGCTGCCGGCGGGCAGCACCAGATGAAATTCCCGGATCGGGTCCAACTGCGCTGTTCCTTCCTGCAGGCTGCATTCCAGCAGGTGGCCGCCCTGCTGGCGGTCCTCCGTAACAAAGTGCAGGTGATAGCCGGGTACGTTCAGGCCCTGGACAAATGGCGGGCAGTAAAAACCCACCACGGTTCCCTTTACATTTTTCGCTTCCCACACCGACAGGTTTTTGACGGCCTCCGCCAGCGGAGAGTAAGGTTTCGCCTGCGTCCAGACCGTCAAAGGTCCCGACGCCCAGATCACCCTTTTTCTTTAACTCCCCGCAGGGCATTTCCCTATCGGAGTATACTCTACCTCGAATTAATTAGACCCCGGGCATTTTTTGGACCAGCCGGCTAATTTTTTCAAAGTAAAAATCAGCCAGCGATTGGGCTATTTCCATGGAGGCACCCTCGCTAAATATCCGGCAAACAGGTTCTTGGGCGTCAGGTAAAATTAAGGCCCAACCCTGTGGATGAAATATCTTTACCCCGTCTAATAATTCCATATCTTTTTTTGTTGGCTCTTCGATTAAATGCCGGATTACCTGGCCTTTCATTTCCCAAGGGACAAAGACATCTTTTTGTCTGGTGAAAAAAGCGGGTATTTCATCCACCAGGGCACCTAAGGAAAGGTTATTTAGAGCGGAAAACTCTAGAATGTGAATTAAAGCTCCTAAAGCGTCAAAGTTGAGTCTAAATTGCACTTTATTTTGTCCGGAAAGCTTGGCAATAAAATCCTGAACTGTTGTTTTAGTCCGTACCACCTGACCCTGGTACCGCTGGGCTAAATTATCAATGGCCTGGGAAGCCGTTACGGGCACTACTACCGGTCCTTTATATGTTTTGAAAATTATCAAAGCTATTAGGGATGTTAGGAGACCATCTTGAATTACCTGACCATATTCATCCACCAGGATTAACTGTTCCCCGTTATGGTCTAAAACTACCCCGGCAAAAGCCTGCTCTTTTAATACCTGGTAAGTTAAGGAGGTAGGGACGTTAAATTTAACGC